>DJBL01000073.1:106108-136810 GCA_002435595.1 Stenotrophomonas maltophilia | reverse complement strand
CGCTCTTCCGATCTCACCGCTGCCGCCGGCCCCCAGCGCGCCGCCACCGCCGTCGGGACCCGGCCTGGGCGAGCGCATCGTTGGCGCGATCAAGCACTGGTTCACCGAGGGCAACGTGCCGGTCAAGATCGGCATGCTGGTGTTGCTGGCCGGTGTGGCCGCGCTGCTCAAGTACGCCAGCGACCAGGGCTGGTTGAACGCACCGATCGAACTGCGCCTGGCCGCGATCGCCGCCGGCGCCTTGGCCGGGCTGGTGTTCGGCTGGGTCCAGCGCGAGCGTCGGCGCCTGTTCGCGCTGGCCCTGCAGGGCGGGGCGATCGGCATCCTGCTGCTGACCATCTTCGCCGCGTTCAAACGCTACGACCTGATCGACGCGCTGCCGGCCTTTGCGATGAGCGTGCTGCTGATCGCCGGCATGGGCGTGCTGGCGGTGGTGCAGAACTCGCGCACGCTGGCCGTGCTGGGCATCCTGGCCGGGTTCATGGCACCGATCTGGCTGTCCACCGGCAGTGGCAACCACGTGGCGCTGTTCTCCTATTACGCGGTTCTCAATGCCGCCATCCTGGCCATCGCCTGGTGGCGCCCGTGGCGGGTGCTCAACCTGCTGGGCTTCGCGTTCACCTTCGGCATCGGCACCGCCTGGGGCGTGCTGCAGTACAACGCCGACAAGTTCAGCAGCACCGAGCCGTTCCTGCTGCTGTTCTTCGGCTTCTACCTGCTCATCCCGATCCTGTATGCCCGGCGCCAGCCGGCCGAGAAGCGCGACCTGGTCGATGGCAGCCTGGTGTTCGGCACGCCGCTGATCGCGTTCTCGCTGCAGGCCGGCATGCTGCACGATGACCGCCTGCTGCTGGCGTTGTGCGCGTTGGCGCTGGCGGCGTTGTACGCCGTGCTTGGCTGGGCGCTGATCCGGCGCGCACGCTACGCCGCGCTCGGCCAGTCGCATGCGGTACTGGCGGTGGGCTTTGCCACGCTGGCGGTGCCGCTGGCGTTGTCGGCACGGGCCACCGCCAGCGTGTTCGCGCTGGAAGGCGCCGGGCTGGCCTGGCTGGGCCTGCGCCAGAAGCGCTGGCTGCCGCAGGTCGCCGCGGCACTGCTGCAGCTGGGCGCAGCGTTCGGCTTCGTGGTCGGCGCCGATTACTGGCACACCGACGCCACCGCGATCGCCAACCCGACCTTCATGAGCGGGCTGCTGCTGGCGCTGGCCGGCTTCGCCTCGGCGGCCTGCTACCGGCGCGCACGCCAGGATTCGCCCGCCATCGTCTACTACCTGTGGGGCCTGTTGTGGTGGCTGGGCAGCGTGGTCCACGAGATCGGCCGCTTCGTGGCGCGCGACAGCCGCCCCGATGCGCTGTTGATCGCCGTGGCGGTCACCGCCTGGCTGGCCGCCGAGTGGCATCGCCGCGCCCCGGCGCGCGCACTGGTGCTGACCACGCTGGCGATGCTGCTCAGCGCGTTCCCGCTGATGCTGTGGCAGGACGTGGCCCACCAGCAGCCGTTCGCCGGCTATGGCGCGCTGGCCTGGGCGGTGTTTGCCGCGCTGGGCGTGCGCAGCCTGTGGTGCCTGCGCGGCGGCCAGGACCGCAGCGCGCTGGCTGCGCAGTTCACCTGGTGGCTGCTGTGGCCGACGGTGGTATCGCTGGCCTGCATCTGGCTGGCCGATCGCTTCGCGCTGGCGCAGGGCTGGTCGCTGGCGCTGGCGTTGCTGCCGTGGCTGCTGGTCAGCGCGATCGCGTTGCTGCGCTGGCCATGGCTGGCGCTGCCGCTGGGCCCCCGCTTTGATCGCCTGCGCACCGCGCTGACCGCCACCCTGTTTGCGGTGCTGGGCCTGGGCTGGGTGTGCCTGCTGGCCGAGCCGGCCTCCGCCGCACCGCTGCCGTGGCTGCCGCTGCTCAACCCGATGGAGCTGGCGCAGCTGGCGGTGCTGGCCCTGGCCGCGCGCTGGCTGTGGTCGGCGCAGGGGCCGGGCGGCGTGCGCGGCATGCGCGTGCCGGTGCTGGCCATCGCCGGCTTCGTGCTGCTCACCAGCACTACCCTGCACACCGTGCACCACTGGGGTGGGGTGGCCTGGAACGAGGCGCTGTGGTCCTCCACGCTGGCCCAGACCAGCCTCACCGTGGTCTGGAGCGTCCTCGGCGTGATCAGCTGGGTGTGGGGCTCGCGCCGTGGCCAGCGCACGTTGTGGCTGGTCGGTGCGGTCCTGATGGGCGTGGTGCTGGCCAAGCTGGTGCTGATCGACCGCCAGCACCTGGGCAACCTGCTCGGTATCTCTTCCTTCATCGCCTACGGCCTGCTGTGCACCGTCGTGGGGTATCTGGCGCCGGCGCCGCCGCGCGCACCGGACGCAACCGCGGAGCCAACCTCGTGACCATCCTGCGTAGCCTGATCGCTGCTCTTTCCCTGGCCGCCGCGCCGTCCCTGGCGGTGGCCGCCGATGCCCGCCAGGAGTACCGCCAGCAATGGCCGCTGCAGCTGTCACAGGACAAGGTGGCCGCGTACCGCGTCGCGCTGGACGAGGCGGTCTATCGCAGCGCGGTCTCGCCGCAGCTGGCCGATGTGCAGGTGTTCAACGCGCAGGGGGTGAAGCTGCCCACGGCGTTGCTGAGTGCCGACCAGCCGCTGGCACGGCAGGCGCACTGGCAGGACCTGGCCTGGTTCCCGCTGCCGGCGCTGGCCGCCGGTGACGTGGATGACCTGCAGCTGCTGACCGAACGCAACACCGATGGCAGCGTGCGCCGCGTGGAGGCGCGACTGGGGCGCGGCGGTGGCAGTGCGCCCAGGGCCGCTGGCTGGCTGGTGGATGCCACCACGATGAAGGACGGTGTGCAGGCCCTGCAGCTGGACTGGCAGGCGCAGACGCCGCTGCAGGCACGCGTGCGGGTGGACGCCAGCGATGATCTGCGCCACTGGCAGGCGGTGGCCGAGGACGTGCCGTTGGTGGACCTGCAGCACGAGGGGCGACGCTTGCAGCAGCGGCGCATCGAACTGGGCGACAAGGCACGCTACTTCCGGATCCTGCCGATGGGCGCCGAGGCGCTGCCGGTGCTGTCGGCGGTGCAGGCCGAACGGGTGCCGGCACCGCAATCGATCCAGTGGCACTGGCAGTCGCTCACCGGTACGGCCGCCAGGCCGGGCGAGTTCGAGTACCAGTTGGACGGGCGGTTCCCGATCGCCCAGGCCGACATCGCCACCGCCGACAACAGCGTGGTGCAGTGGACGCTGCTCAGCCGCGACGACGCCAACCAGCCCTGGCAGGTGCGTGCCGGTCCCTGGGTGGCTTACCAGCTGCAGGATGCGGCACAGGCACGGCGTTCGCAGACCCAGGCGCTGCCGGTGCCCAGCCGCGACCGCTACTGGAAGCTGGTGGCCGGGCAGGCGCAGCCGAGCGTGGCCCCGACGCTGAAGCTGGGTTACCAGCCGGAGGTGCTGGTGTTCATCAGCCAGGGCCAGGCGCCTTACAGCGTGGCTGCCGGCAGCGTGCGCGCCGTGCGCAGCGATGCGCCGGTGGGCACGGTGATCGCGCAGATGCGCCAGGAGTTGGGCGCGCAATGGCAGCCGGCCACGGCCACGTTGCAGGGGCCGGCGCAGGTGCTCGGCGGCGAGGCGGCGCTGGCCGCACCGCGCGACTGGAAGCGCTGGCTGCTGTGGGGGCTGCTGGTGCTGGGCGTGCTGGTGGTGGGCGGCTTCGCGTTGAGCGTGCTGCGGCAGAAGCCGAGCGCCCCGGCGCCCTGAGCGATCGCTGCCGCCTGCCCACGCCTGGGCAGCCCGCCGCTGCAGGCGGGCTGCGATCACCGCCGGGGTGGATTTGCGATGCACCGGCGCAGCCGGGACAATGGGCGTCTGCGCCGTGCGCGGCGCCCTTTCCTTTTTCAGCCAAAGAGTTGCCCATGTCCATCGTTCGCATGACCGACCTCGATCTCTCCGGCAAGCGCGTGCTGATCCGCCAGGACCTGAACGTACCGATCGAAGACGGCCGCATCACCTCCGAACAGCGCATCACCGCATCGCTGCCGACGTTGAAACTGGCACTGGAGAAGGGCGCGGCGGTGATGGTCACCTCGCACCTGGGCCGCCCTGTGGAAGGGGTGTGGAGCGAGGCCGAGTCGCTGGCGCCGGTGGCGCTGCGCCTGTCCACGCTGCTGGGCGTGGACGTGCCGCTGGTGCGTGACTGGGTGGACGGTGTCGAGGTCGCGCCGGGCTCGATCGTGCTGCTGGAAAACTGCCGCATGAACCTTGGCGAAGGCAAGGACGATGAAGCGCTGGCGAAGAAGTACGCCGCGTTGTGCGATGTGTTCGTGATGGATGCCTTCGGTACCGCGCACCGCGCCCAGGCCTCCACCCACGGCGTGATCCGCTTCGCCCCGGTCGCCGCCGGCGGCCCGCTGCTGATGGCCGAACTGGACGCGCTGGCCAAGGCCCTGCACGCGCCGGCCCAGCCGCTGCTGGCGATCGTGGCCGGCAGCAAGGTCAGCACCAAGCTGGAACTGCTGGCCAACCTGGTCGGCAAGGTCGACCAGCTCATCGTGGGCGGCGGCATCGCCAACACCTTCATCGCCGCCGCCGGTCACCCCGTCGGCAAGTCGCTGTACGAGCCGGACCTGCTGGACACCGCCAGGAAGATCGTGGCCGATGCCAAGGCGCGCGGCGCCGAGATTCCGCTGCCGACCGACGTGGTGGTGGCCAAGCAGTTCCTGCCCGATGCCGAGGCGACCGTGAAGGCGGTGGCCGACGTGGCCGAGGACGACCTGATCCTGGACATCGGCCCGGACACCGCCCAGCACTACGCGGGGCTGATCGCCAAGGCCGGCACCGTGGTCTGGAACGGCCCGGTGGGCGTGTTCGAGTTCGAGGCCTTCAGCCACGGCACCCAGGCGCTGGCCCGTGCCATCGCCACCTCGCCGGCGTTCTCCATCGCCGGCGGTGGCGACACCCTGGCGGCGGTCGACAAGTACGACATCGCCGCGGACATCAGCTACATCTCCACCGGTGGTGGCGCGTTCCTGGAGTTCCTGGAAGGCAAGACCCTGCCGGCCGTGGCCGCGCTCGACGCCCGGGGCGCCTGATGCGGGAGGATCGGTGGGCGACCACCGTGGCCAGCCAGGCGATGGAACAGCGCGCAGCGCTGTTCTTCGACCTGGACGGCACCCTGATCGACTCGGCGGTGGGCATCACCCAGTGCGTGGCGCATGCGCTCACCCAGATGGGCCGGCCGGTGCCGCCCCAGGACGAACTGCGGCGCTGGATCGGGCCGTCGTTGCGCACCAGTTTCGGCCCGTTGTTCGACAGCGCGGCCGACGTGGAGCAGGCGGTGACGTTCTACCGCGAGCGCTTCGAAGTGCATGGTTGGCGTGAGCACGCGGTGTATCCGCGCATCGGCCAGGTCGTGCAGGAACTGCACGGCCGCGGCCATCGGCTGGCCATCGTCACTGCCAAGAACGAGCCGCACGCGCGGCGGATCATCGAGCACCTGCCGTTCGGGCACTGCTTCGAGGACGTGATCGGTGCGACCCTGGATGGCAGCCGCAGCGAAAAGCCGCAACTGGTGGCCGAAGCGCTGCAGCGGCTGTCGCTGCAGCCCGCGCAGTGCTGGATGATCGGCGACCGGCGCATGGATATCGCCGGCGCGCGCTACCACAACATGCGCAATATCGGCGTGTTGTGGGGTTTTGGGGGTGCCCAGGAGCTGCAGGCGGCCGGTGCGCAGCATCTTGCCGCAGCACCGGAAGACCTGCTGACGGTGCTCGCCTGAGGCCTGCGGCGGCGTCCCGTACGCCGCCGCATGTCCTGCGCAAAGCCAATCGGGTCGGGGCTTGCGGCACTTTACCGGTCAGCCGATGTCCGTGCGGCGGTCCGGGCCTGTCTGCAGGACATCGCACAAAGCTAGATGCCCCAAGGCTGTAAACGTATTCATGGGACGTGAAGGGTGTGCTAATTTCGATCCTTTCCCGGGAGCCCTTCAACCATGATTGAGCGTCAGCGTCGCACCAAGATCCTTGCCACCCTCGGACCGGCCACCGACCCGCCGGGCGTGCTGGAGGATCTCTTCCGCGCCGGCGTGAACGTGGTTCGCCTCAACTTCAGCCACGGCGATCCGTCCGGCCAGGCCAAGCGTGCCGCCGACGTGCGCGCCGCCGCCCAGCGCGTGGGCGTGGAAGTAGGCATCCTGGCCGACCTGCCGGGCCCGAAGATCCGCATCGAGCGTTTCGCCGAAGGCAAGATCCACCTCAAGGCCGGCGACCGCTTCGACCTGGTCGCTTCGCCGGATGCACCGGCCGGCGACACCACCCAGGTGGGCGTGAGCTACCTGGGCCTGCCGCAGGACGTGGTGGCCGGTGACGTGCTGCTGCTCGACGATGGCCTGATGCAGCTGCAGGTGGTCGAAGTGCAGGGTGAGCGCATCATCAACACCGTGCTCAACGACGGCGTGCTGTCCGACCGCAAGGGCCTGAACAAGCAGGGCGGTGGCCTGTCGCTGGGCGCGCTGACCGAGCGCGACAAGGAACTGATCGGCATCGTGGCCAAGATCGGCGTGGACTTCATCGCCGTGTCCTTCTGCCGCAACGCGCAGGACATGAACGATGCGCGCGCCATCGCCGAATCGCACGGCTGCTACGCCGCGCTGGTCTCCAAGATCGAGCGCACCGAAGCGATCGAGAACCTGGAAGAAATCGTCGACGCCAGCGACGTGGTGATGGTCGCCCGCGGCGACCTGGGCGTGGAAATCGGCGACGCCGAGCTGCCGGGCCTGCAGAAGAAGATCATCAAGGCCTCGCTGGCGCAGAACAAGGTGGTGATCACCGCCACGCAGATGCTGCAGTCGATGGTCGAAAGCCCGATCCCGACCCGCGCCGAAGTGCTGGACGTGGCCAACTCGGTCATCGACGGTACCGATGCGGTGATGCTGTCGGCGGAAACCGCCGCCGGTGCGTACCCGGTCAAGGCGGTCGAAGCGATGGCGCGCATCTGCCTGGGTGCCGAACGCCAGTTCCAGACCGAGACCGATTTCGGCGCCTCGCCGCGCAACCTGGAACGTGCCGACCAGGCCATCGCCATGGCCACCATGTTCCTGTCCCAGCACGTGGGCGTGCGCGCGATCGTGGCGATGACCGAATCCGGTGGCACCGCGCGCTACCTGTCGCGCTTCCGTGCGTCGGCCCCGGTGTTCGCGGTGACCCGCCACGACGGCGCCCGTCGCCAGATGGCGTTGATGCGCGATGTGTTCCCGATCAACTTCGACAGCCGCGGCTTTACTCCGCGCGAAGCGGCCCGCGGCAGCATCCGCCTGCTGGTGGAAGCCAACCAGCTGCAGGCCGGTGACCGCGTGGTGTTCACCAGCGGTGAGCACATGGAAACCCATGGCGCCACCAACACCCTGCGCCTGCTGGAAGTAGGCGAGGACGGCCGCGCCAGCGGCCTGGGCGACCTGTAAGGGTCGTGCCTGCGACGGGACTGCCGGGCCATGCCCGGCAGTCCGGTCAAGGCGCGGCCGCCCTGTCGCCGCGTTACCGGTGGTAGAACTGAAAGCGGTTCCAGTTTGCCAATGCCAGCAGAATCAAGTGCTTCTGGGCGGCCGATTTCACTACTGGGGCAGCGGGAAATGGGCGCGTGGCCACGCGTTCATCGCTTTGGCGCGTCCGTGACACTGCGGCCCGCTATAATTGCGTTTTTCCCGCACCCGCCACAGGAAATACATGAGCATCGAACAGCTGGCCGAAACCGCCCAGGCCATGGTCGCCCCGGGCAAGGGCATCATCGCGATCGACGAATCCACCGGCACCATCGGCAAGCGCTTCGCCAGCGTCGGCCTGGAAAACACCGAAGAGAACCGTCGCGCCTACCGCGAAATGCTGCTGACCACGCCGAAGCTGAACGAGCATATCTCCGGCGCGATCCTCTACGACGAAACCATCCGCCAGTCCACCAAGGACGGCGTGCCGTTTGCCAAGTACATGGCCGACAACGGCATCATCCCGGGCATCAAGGTCGACAAGGGCGCCCACGCGCTGGCCGGCTGCCCCGGTGAGCTGGTGACCGAAGGCCTGGACGGCCTGCGCGAGCGCCTGCAGGAGTACTACAAGCTGGGTGCGCGCTTTGCCAAGTGGCGCGCGGTGATCAACATCGGCGAGAGCATCCCGTCGGGCACCTGCATCGAGTCCAACGCCCATGCGCTGGCCCGCTATGCCGCGCTGTGCCAGGAATGTGGCCTGGTGCCGATGGTCGAGCCGGAAGTGATCATGGACGGCGACCACGACATCGAGACCTGCTACGAAGTCACCGAAGCCACCCTGCGTTCGCTGTTCGACGCGCTGTACCAGCAGAACGTGCTGCTGGAAGGCACCATCCTGAAGGCCTCGATGGTCATTTCCGGCAAGGGCTGCGAAGAGCAGGCCGACGTCGAGGAAGTGGCCGAATCGACCGTGATGTGCCTCAAGAGCACCGTGCCGGCGATCCTGCCGGGCGTGGTGTTCCTGTCCGGCGGCCAGAGCGATGAGCAGTCCACCGCGCACCTGGATGCGATGAACCAGATGGGCAACCTGCCGTGGCCGCTGAGCTTCTCCTACGGCCGCGCCATGCAGCAGGCCGCGCTGAAGCTGTGGGCCAAGGACACCAAGGCCAACGTGGCCAAGGCACAGCAGACCGTGTACGACCGCGCCAAGGAAAATGGCCTGGCCGCACTGGGCAAGTGGAACGGCTGATCCCGGCCCGCCCGCGATGAACGAAACGCCGGCCTTGTGCCGGCGTTTTTTTTGGGCGCGCGCGTTGCAGCCAGCGTGCCGGCGTGGCTGTGCCCCTCGCGCTCTGGCACGATGCGATCCTTCATCGTCGGGAGGGATCCCATGATCGTGCGCATCTGCGCGTTGCTGTTGGCGCCAGCGCTTCTGTCCGGCGGCACCGTCGCACGGGCCGCACCGGCGCGCGGGTTCGACGTGCTGCACTACCAGGTGGCCTTGGAGCCCGATATCACCGCCCGGCGCGTGCGGGGGCAGCAGACCCTGCAGTTCAGGGCGCTGCAGCCGCTGTCCATGCTGGCCCTGGATGCCGGCCAGCTCACGATCACCTCGGTGACCCAGGACGGCCGCGCGTTGTCCTTCGCGCAGGGCGCCCAGCAGGTGCGCATCCAGTTTCCGACCGCGCTGGCCGCCGGCGCGCAGGCCCAGCTGCAGATCGAATACGAAGGCGCACCGCCGTTCGGCCTGGAATTCGCCCCCGAGCGCGAGGAGGTGTACACGATCTTCTCCACCAGCCAGTGGATGCCCTCGGTGGACGCGCCCGACGAGCGCGCCACGCTGGCGCTGTCGCTGACCCTGCCGGCCGGTCTGCTCGCCACCGGTACCGGTCGCACGCTGCCTTCGCGCACGCTGGCCGATGGGCGCATCGAACATCGCTGGCGGCTGGATACGCCGATGCCCGGCTACGTGTATGGCTTCGCTGCCGGGCGTTACCAGCAGGCCATCCACCAGCACGGCGCGATCGCGCTGCGCTTCCTGTCGGTGGAGCGTTCACCGGCGCAACTGCGCAGTGTGTTCGCCGACACCGGCGACATGCTTGATTTCTTCGCTGCGCGCGCCGGCCTGCCGTATCGCGGTGACTACCAGCAGGCGCTGGTAGCGAGCACCATCGGGCAGGAACTGGCGGGGGTGTCGCTGATGTCCGAAGACTATGGGCAGGCGGTGCTGGACGATCCCAGCCAGACTGCCCTGATGGCGCATGAAGCGGCGCATCAGTGGTGGGGCAACCGGGTCACCTGTGCGAGCTGGCAGCATTTCTGGCTCAACGAAGGCATGGCCAACTTCATGACGGCCGCCTACCTGCAGCACGCCCAGGGCGAAGCGGCCTACCAGGCGCAGGTGGACGGCTGGCGCAAGCGGCTGGACGCATTGCAGGCCAAGGGCGCAGACCACGCGTTGGTGTATGCGCACTGGGACGCGCCCAGCGCCGATGACCGCGCCGTGGTCTACCGCAAGGGCGCGTACGTGCTGCACCTGCTGCGCGTGGAGCTGGGGGAGGCGACGTTCTGGCGTGGCCTGCGCGAGTACACCGTGGCCAACGACGGGCGCGCGGTGGTCACCGCCGATTTCCAGCGCGCCATGGAAAAGGCCGCCGGTCGTTCCCTGCAGCCATTCTTCCAGGCGTGGGTGTACACCACCTCAGCCTCCGCGCGCGAGCCGCACAAGCGCTGACCGGTCGCGCCCGCTGCATCTGCCGGGGCGCGCGCCGTAACCGGGATGCGTCCCCCCCCGGCCAACCGTCGGTAGCCTCGGTGACGTGCGGTACCGGCCCACCGCGAGGTAGGGGCGCCCCCCAGCCGACTGCCGATAGCTTCGGTGACATGCGGTACCGGCCCACCGCGAGGGCAGGGGCACACCCTCCGGCCAACCGCCGGTAGCCTCGGTGACACGCGGTGCCGACTGCCGCGAGGTAGGGTCGCGCCCCAGCCGACTGCCGACCGTCCCGGCCGCATGCAGCAACAGCGGCATGCCAATCGGGGAAGGCGTTAGCTGAACCGCCTTCCGCGTTCAACACACCGGCTCATGTCGAGCGCTCAATGCGCCGCGGCCGGCGGCAAGCCCAGGTCCAGTGACGGCAGCAGCGGCGAGGGCGGTGCATCGATCGGCTGGCCCTGGGCGGCCAAGGCCGACTGGTAGGCCTTGAACGTGGCCGCGTTGTAGGCCACCAGGATGATCCGGCGCGGCTCACGGTGCGAGCGTTGCCAGGCGACCGTTTCGGTGGCGGCGATCTGCGCGGCCTGGTGCAGCGGATAGCCGAACACCCCGCAGCTGATCGCCGGGAAGGCGATCGAATGCAGGCCCAGCTTTTCGGCCAGCTGCAGGGATTTCCAATAGCAGTTGGCGAGCAGCGCCGGCTCGTCACGGTGGCCGTCCTGCCAGACCGGGCCGACGGTATGGATGACATGGCGGGCCGGCAGGTCGTAGCCGGCGGTGGCGCGCACCTCGCCGGTCGGGCAGCGCATGCCCGGCCGGATCTGCGGCAGTGCCTGGCACTCGGCCAGCAGGCGCGGGCCGGCCGCACGATGGATCGCACCGTCCACGCCGCCCCCGCCAAGCAGGGATTCGTTGGCCGCATTGACGATCGCATCCACCGCCAGGGTCGTGATGTCGCCCTGCCACACTTCGATCTTCATGCGTACCACTCCTGACTGAATCCGGGTCCATGCAACGAGATGCCACTTGGTTCCTGCACGTTACCGGGCAGGAGGTCTAGGGTGCGTCATCATCGTCTCAGGCAGTGCGACCCGGCGTGCACCGCCTTGCCTTCACACGATGCGGGGCACCGGCTTCACCGCAGATGAAGCCGGGCGCGCCACCTGAATGCGACAACGCCCACCTGGAGGTGGGCGTCGCGGGCATGCTCGGGACAACGTGGCGGTCAGGGCAGACCGGCCAACCAGTCGTCGTCGGAGCCCTCGTTGATATCGGCAAACAGCGGGGTGGAGAAGTAGCGCTCGCCGGTATCGGGGAGCATGGCCAGGATCACGCTGCCCGGCTCGGCGCGGGCGGCGATGTCCAGGGCGCTGGCCACGGTGGCGCCGGCGGAAATGCCGACGAAGATGCCTTCCTCTGCGGCGAGCCGACGCGAGGTCTCGATGGCGCGCGCATCATCAATGCTCAGCAGTTCATCGTAGACGCCGCGGTTGAGTACTTCCGGCACGAAGTCCGGGGTCCAGCCCTGGATCTTGTGCGGCTTCCACTCATCGCCCTTGAGCAGGGCCGCGCCGGCCGGCTCGGTGGCGATGATGCGGGTCTCCGGACGGGCCACCTTGAGCACTTCGCCCACGCCGGTCAGCGTGCCGCCGGTGCCCCAGCCAGTCACGAAGTAGTCCAGGCGCCTGCCGGCGAAGTCGCGGAGGATTTCCGGCGCGGTCGTGTTGCGGTGGTAAGCCGGGTTGGCCGGGTTGGCGAACTGGCTGGCCAGGAACCAGCCATGCTCGTCGGCCAGTTCCCTGGCCCGGCGCACCATGCCCGAGCCGCGCTCGGCGGCCGGGGTGAGGATCACCTTGGCGCCATAGGCCCGCATCAGCTTGCGGCGCTCGATGGAGAAGGTTTCCACCATGGTGGCCACGAACTTGTAGCCGCGCGCGGCGGCCACCATCGCCAACGCCACCCCGGTGTTGCCCGAGGTAGCCTCCACGATGGTGTCGCCGGGCTTGAGCACCCCGCGCGCTTCGGCGTCCAGGATGATCGCCAGGGCCAGGCGGTCCTTGACCGAGCCGCCAGGGTTGAACGACTCGACCTTGGCGTACACGCTGACGTGGTCGGGGGCGATGCGGTTCAGGCGGACCACCGGGGTGTTGCCGATGGTGTCCAGGATCGAGTTGTAGAGGGCCATGGGGATGCTCCGAAGTAGTCCGTATGCCGCGCCGAAGGCGGCTCCGCCAGACCGTAGCCCTGGCATATGCCACCGGGAAATGACCTGATACCCTTCTTAAACAACATTTGGTTATAAGCTGGTGACGGCAATTGCCCTACAGTCGGATTGCCTTCCCTTCGCCTGCCGTGCCGCACGCCCATGACGCTGACCCAACTCCGTTATCTGGTGGCCATCGCCGACGCCGAGCTCAACATCACGCTGGCGGCCTCGCGCGTGCATGCCACCCAACCCGGCCTGTCCAAGCAGCTCAAGCAGCTGGAGGATGAGCTGGGCTTCCTGTTGTTCGTGCGCAAGGGGCGCAGCCTGGAAGCGGTGACCCCGGCCGGGGTGGAGGTGATCGGTCGCGCGCGCGCGGTGCTGTCCGAAGCCAACAACATCCGCACCTATGCGGCCAACCAGCGCCGCGAAAGCCAGGGCCAGCTGATCCTGACCACCACCCACACCCAGGCGCGCTTCGTGCTGCCGCCGGCGGTGGCGCGGATCAAGCAGGCCTACCCGCAGGTCAGCGTGCACCTGCAGCAGGCCGCCGAAAGCGATGCGCTGGACCTGCTCAGCCAGGGCGATGCGGACATCGCCATCATCTCCACCGCCGGGGCCGAGCCGACCGCGGGGCTGGCCATTCCGCTGTACCGCTGGCGCCGGCTGGTGCTGGTGCCGCGCGGCCACGTGCTCGACCGCCCGGGCGCGGCGCCGGACCTGCAGGCGCTGGCCACCCAGCCGCTGATCAGCTACGAATCCTCCACCCGCGGCAGTTCTTCGTTGCAGCGGGCGTTCGCCAGCGCCGGGCTGACCCCGGACATCGCGCTGACCGCGCTGGATGCAGACCTGATCAAGACCTATGTGCGCACCGGCCTGGGCGTGGGCCTGCTGGCGGAAATGGCGGTCAACGCCAGCGACGAGGACCTGCGTGCCTGGCCGGCCCCGGCCCCGATCGACGAATGCATCGCCTGGGCGGTGCTGCCGCGCGACCGCGTGCTGCGCGACTACGCGCTGGAACTGGTGCATGTGCTGGCCCCGCAGATCGACACCCGCGACCTGCGCCGGGTGATCGACGGCAACCAGGAGGCCAACTGGCCGCTGCCGCCCACCTGGGAATCGCTGACGCAGACCATTACCGTCTGAGAAGCGACGGTGATGGCCGCGCACGCTTGCTCTACCCCGCGCCGTTGGCGCGCCCCCTTCAAGAAGGGCGCTTTTCTCCATAGGGGGTGAGGGAATCGGCCGGGGTTTTACAGCGGCCGCTGCGACGGTTGGTCGCAGGGCGCCTGGCCGCCCGATCCGCGGCCGGGCGCTACCATGACGCGGTGAACCGTCGCCGCCGCCCGTATGCCGTCCTGCTGCAGCTTGCCTTCGTGGCAACGTTGCTGATGGCGCTGGCGCCGCTGGTCAGCCGCTGGCAGCAGGCGCATGCCGATGCGCCGCTGATGCTGATGCCCTCGGGCATGGCCCATGCCATGCCCGGCCCGGCCGACCCGCATGCCGGGCACCGCACGCCTGCACACACGATGCCTGCCGCGCACCTGCACCCTGCGATGCCGATGGAGGACATGCCGATGCACGACATGTCCTCCCACGCCCTCGCGCCGTCGCCGAGCGCGCACACGCCGCCATCGGACGAACACGCCGGCCATGGCGAGGCCTGCGAGTACTGCATGATGGCCTCGCGGCTGATGCCGTGGCTGGCCGTGTTGATCCTGCTGCTGCCGGCACTGCCGGTGATCGCCCCGACGGTGTTGCGCGCCGTCGCCTCGCCGCGCAGCCTGCGCTGGCCCGCGCATGGCGCACGCGGACCGCCGTTGAACGCCTGAAACCGCCGCCTTTATTTCCTGCTGCGCGCGCCCGTGATGGTGCCGCGCACCTGTGCGTTTTCCGGAGTTCCACCATGAATGTTGCTTCCCGCCGCGCGGGCGCACCCGCGCGCCTGTCTGTCTGCCTGTCCTTCGCCCTGGCGGCCTTGCCGCTGCACGCCGCCGAGCGCGACCGTGCGCAGACCCTGGACACCCTGGTCGTCACCGCCACCGCGCCGTCCTCGCCGCTGCACTGGGTCACCGACCCCCGCCTGCCGCGCCAGCCGGTGCCGGCCAGCGACGGCGCCGATTACCTCAAGACCGTCCCCGGCTTCTCGGCCATCCGCAACGGTGGCACCAACGGTGATCCGGTCCTGCGCGGCATGTTCGGCTCCCGCCTGAACATCGTCAGCAACGAAGGCAACCTGATCGGCGCATGCCCCTCGCGCATGGACAACCCGCTGTCCTACATCGCCCCGGAAACCTTCGACCGTCTGACCATCATCAAGGGCCCGCAGAGCGTGCGCTGGGGCGCCGGTGCCTCGGCCGGCACGGTGCGCTTCGAGCGCGACACGCCGCGATTCGACGCGCCCGGGCTGGACATCAACGCCAGCGCGCTGGTCGGCTCACGCAATCGCAACGACCAGGTGCTCGACCTCACCGCTGGTGCCTCGCAGGGCTACGTGCGGGTCAATGGCAACCGCTCCGAAGCCGACGACTACAAGGACGGCAACGGCGAGGGGGTGCCCTCCAGGTGGCGCAAGTGGAACAGCGATGTCGCCGTCGGCTGGACCCCCGATGCCGACACCGTGCTGGAACTGTCGGCCGGTACCGGCGATGCGATCGCCCGCTACGCCGGCCGTGGCATGGATGGCGCCGCGTTCAAGCGCACCAGCTATGCCGCCCGTTTCGAGAAGGACAACCTGCCCGGCGCGTGGGACAAGCTGCTGGCCAACGTCTACTACAACGACGCCGACCACCTGATGGACAACTACACGCTGCGCACCCCCAACCCGGCCAGCAGCATGCCCATGCCGATGGCGGCCAACGTGGACCGGCGCACCACCGGTGGCCGCATCGCCTCGGAATGGCGCTGGCAGGACATCGCCATCGTGGCCGGCATCGATGCACAGGACAGCCGCCATCGCAGCCGCAGTGGCATGGGCCGCAACACCTACCGGCAGCAGCCCTGGAGCACCGACGCGCGCTTTGAGAACCTGGGCGCCTTCAGCGAACTCACCCTCGGCGAAGGCACCGCGCAGCGCTGGGTCGGTGGCCTGCGCGTCGATCGCGCCGAGGTTACCGACGAACGCCGCAGCGCCGGCATGATGGGCATGCCCAATCCCACCGCCGGCCAGCGTCGCCGCGAGAACCTGGGCAGCGGCTTCGTGCGCATCGAACGCGATCTGGCCCCGTCGCTGACCTGGTATGCCGGCATCGGCCACAGCGAACGCATGCCCGACTATTGGGAGCTGTTCTCCCCGGACCGGGGGCCGATGGGCGCGGTCAACGCGTTTGCTGCCATCCAGCCGGAAAAGACCACCCAGCTCGACCTGGGCCTGCAGTACCGCAGCGATCGCCTCAACGCCTGGGTATCGGCCTATGCGGGCCGGCTGCAGGACTACATCCTGTTCACCTATGTCGACGGCGGCATGATGGGCAGCACGACCCGGGCCAACAACATCGACGCCCGCATTGCCGGGGCCGAAGCCGGTGCGGAGTTCAGCCTGGCCCGGCAGTGGAAACTCGGCGGCACGCTGGCCTACGCCTGGGGCGAGAACCGCAGCGACGGCACCGCGCTGCCGCAGATGCCACCGCTGGAAGCCCGCCTCAGTGCCGGTTGGGAAGGGCAGCGCTGGAGCGTCGGCGCACTGGCCCGCGCCGTGGCCCACCAGCACCGCGTTGCCGACAACCAGGGCAACGTCGTCGCCCGCGACCTGGGCCCCAGTGCCGGCTTCGCCACGCTGGCGCTCAACACCGGTTATCGCTTCAGCGATGCCCTGCAGGTCAGTGCCGGTATCGACAACCTCTTCGATCGCGCCTACAGCGAGCACCTCAACCTCGCCGGCAGTGCCGACTTCGGCTTCCCGGCCGACCCGGTGCGCATCAACGAGCCGGGCAGGACGGCGTGGATGAAGGTGAACTACCGATACTGAACCGGCGCGGGCATCCATCGCCCACCGTCCACGCGCAGGTAGCGGCCGCCGGTCGCTACCTGCGCGCAGGATCCGACACGCGCCGATACATGCCGATACACCGGCCCGCCACCCCAGCACGAAAGGCATTGCACCGGTCACCCACTGCCGGTAAACGCTTGGCACATATGCCCGGACAGTCCCGCCCCGTACACTCGGCGGTCGGGATTTAACGGGATTTTTCCAAATGTTGGGACGCATCACCGCGCACATCGCCACGGGCCTCACCCTCGCCATGCTGGCCGGGTGCGGCAGCAAGGACGAGACCGCGCGCCGGCCGGCCGACGCCGTACCGGTTACCACCCAGGTGGTGCAGACCTCCGCATGGAACGACACCCTGCAGGCCCTGGGCACCGCCAAGGCCCGCGAATCGGTCACCATCACCGCCAAGGTCAGCGAGATCATCGAGACCGTCCACTTCGAAAGTGGGCAGCAGGTCAGCGCCGGCACCCCGCTGGTGACCCTGCGTGGCCAGGCCCAGGAAGCGGCGCTGCTGCAGGCCCAGGCCACCTTTGCCGAAGCCGACCAGCTGTACAGGCGCCAGCGCGAGCTGGCCGCCCAGCAGCTGGTGGCCAGTGCCACCCTGGACACCCAGCGCGCGATCCGCGATGCAGCCGAAGCCCGTGTCCGCGAAATGCAGTCGGACATCGGCGACCGCCGCGTCCGCGCTCCCTTCGCCGGCGTCCTGGGCATCCGCCAGGTCAGCGCCGGGTCGCTGGTCACGCCCAGCACCACCATCGCCACCCTGGACGACATCGAGCGCATGCACGTGGACTTCCAGGTCCCCGAGGCCGAGCTGGCCAGCCTGGGCAACGGCGACAAGGTCACCGCCACCAGCGTGGCCTATCCCGGCCGCAGCTTCGAGGGCGTGGTGGCCACCATCGACACCCGCGTCGATCCGGGCACCCGCGCCGTTACCGTCCGCGCCGATTTCATCAACGCCGACCACGCGCTGCGCCCGGGCATGCTGCTGGACATCCGCATGTTCCGCCCCGAGCGCCCGGCGCTGGTCATCCCTGAAATCGCCGTGGTCCAGGTGGGCCGCGACTCCTTCGTCTACCGGGTCAAGGCCGATCACAGCGTCGAGCGCATCGACATCACCAGCGGTGCCCGCCGCGCCGGCGTGGTCGAAATCCGCAGCGGCCTCACGTCCGGCGACCGCATCGTCGTGGACGGCACCGGCAAGCTGCGTCCGGGCTTGAAGGTCGAGGATCGGCCGGCCCCGGCCCCGGTCCCGGCGGCCAGCGCGCCGGCGGATACCGCCGGATGAAGCTCTCCGACATCTCCATCCAGCGCCCGGTGTTTGCCGTGGTGATGAGCCTGCTGCTCGTCGTGCTGGGCATCATGTCCTTCACCCGGCTCACCCTGCGCGAACTGCCGGCCATCGATCCGCCGATCGTCTCGGTCTCGGTGGATTACACCGGCGCATCGGCCGCGGTGATTGAAAGCCGGATCACCCAGGTGCTTGAAGACGCCCTGGCCGGCATCGAAGGCATCGACACCATCAATGCGCGCAGCGCCAACGGCCGCGCCCAGGTCAGCATCGAGTTCACCTCCAACCGCGATATCGAAGCGGCCGCCAACGATGTGCGTGATGCGGTCAGCCGCGTCGCCGACCGCATGCCCGAGGAGGCGCGGCCGCCGGAAATCGCCAAGGTCGAGAGCGACGCCGACCCCATCATCTGGTTCAACATGACCTCCTCCAGCATGGATACGCTGGAGTTGAGCGACTACGCCGACCGCTATGTCGTGGACCGCTTCTCCAGCCTGGATGGCGTGGCCCAGGTGCGTATCGGCGGCCGCCAGCGCTATGCCATGCGCATCTGGCTGGATCGCGACCAGCTTGCCGCGCGTGGCCTGACCGTCGGCGATGTCGAAACCGCGCTGCGCAACGAGAACGTCGAGCTCCCCGCCGGCCGCATCGAATCCACCGACCGCGACTTCACCCTGCGCGTGGAGCGCAACTACGTGAAGCCGGAAGATTTCGCCACCATCCCGCTGGGCAAAGGCGCCGACGGCTACGTGGTGCGCATGGGCGACGTGGCCCGGATCGAGCTGGCCTCGTCCGAACGGCGCGCCTACTACCGCAGCAACGGCGAGCCCGGCATTGGCCTGGGCATCGTCAAGACCTCCACCGCCAACTCGCTGGACGTGGCCCGCACCGCGCGCGCTGAAGCCGAGCGGGTCGGGCAGACCCTGCCGGAAGGCACCCACATTTTCGTCGCCTTCGACAACACCACCTTCATCGAGGCGGCGGTGGACCGCGTCTACGCCACGCTGGTGGAGGCCATGCTGCTGGTGCTGGTGGTGATCTGGCTGTTCCTGGGCAGTTTCCGCGCCGCGCTGATTCCCGCCGTGACCGTGCCGGTGTGCCTGGTGGCCGCGTTCATCGCGCTGTACGCGTTCGGTTTCTCGATCAACCTGCTCACCCTGCTGGCGCTGGTGCTGTGTATCGGCCTGGTGGTCGATGACGCCATCGTGGTGGTGGAAAACGTGCAACGCCGCATCGACCTGGGTGAGCCGCCGCTGGTGGCCTCCAAGCGCGGCACCGCCCAGGTGGCCTTCGCGGTCATCGCCACCACTGCGGTGCTGGTTGCGGTGTTCCTGCCGGTGGGCTTCCTGGAAGGCAATACCGGCCGCCTGTTCCGCGAGTTGGCCGTCGCCCTGGCCGCCGCGGTGGCGTTGTCGGCGTTCGTCTCGCTCACGCTCACCCCGATGATGGCCTCCAAGCTGCTCAAGCCGCACAGCGGCCAGCCGCCCAAAGGCCTGCACGGCCTGATCAACCGCAACCTGGATCGCGTCTCGGCCGCTTACGGGCGCGTGCTCGAGGCGCACGTGGGGCGGACCTGGATCTACGTGGTGGTCATGCTGCTGTCGTTGCTGGCCAGCGCGGCGCTGCTCAAGCTGCTGCCCTCCGAGCTGGCGCCGGCCGAGGACCGTGGCTCGTTCCAGATCATGATCGATGGCCCCGAGGGCGCCGGCTACGACTACACCGTGGCCCAGGTGCAGGAAGTGGAGAAGGTGGTGGCCGGATTCGTTGGCCAGGACAAGCCGATCGTGCGTGCCAACCCGCGCGTGCCGGGCGGCTTTGGCGCCAGCGAGGAAATGCATACCGGGCGCATCAGCGTGTTCCTGGCGCCGTGGCGCGAGCGCCAGGACGCCACGCCGGATGTCGCCGCCGCGCTGCAGAAGCACCTGGACGGCATGCGCGGGGTGCGCGTGCGCACCCAGGTCGGTGGTGGCCTGGTGCGCAGCCAGGGCCAGCCGTTCCAGATCGTGCTGGGCGGGCCCGAATATGCCGAGATCGCGCAGTGGCGCGACCGCATGCTGCAGCGCATGGCCGACAATCCCGGCCTGGTCGGCGCCGACTCGGACTACAAGGAAACCCGGCCGCAGATGCGGGTCAACATCGATCGCCAGCGTGCGGCCGACCTGGGCGTGTCGGTCACCGCCATCGGCAGCGCGCTGGAAACCATGATGGGCTCGCGCCGGGTCACCACCTTCGTCGACAACGGCGAGGAGTACGACGTGCTGGTCCAGGCCGGTCGCGACGGGCGCGCCTCGCCCGCCGACCTGGCCGCCATCCGCGTGCGCGCCAGCAACGGCGAGCTGGTCCCGCTGTCCAACCTGGTCACCCTCAGTGAAGTGGCCGAGGCGGGCAACCTCAACCGCTTCAACCGGCTGCGCTCGATCACCATCACCGCCGGCCTGGCCCCGGGCTATCCGCTCGGCGAGGCGATCGCCTGGGCCCAGCAGACCGCGCGCGAAGAGCTGCCGCAGCATGCGCAGCTGGACTGGAAGGGCGAATCGCGCGAGTACCAGAACGCCGGCAGCGCGGTGCTGCTCACCTTCGCCATGGCCTTGCTGGTGGTGTACCTGGTGCTGGCCGCGCAGTTCGAGAGCTTCATCCACCCGCTGGTGATCATGTTGACCGTGCCGCTGGGCGTGCTCGGCGCGCTGCTGGGACTGTATGTCAGCGGCGGCAGCATCAATTTGTTCAGCCAGATCGGCATCGTCATGCTGGTCGGCCTGGCGGCCAAGAACGGCATCCTGATCGTGGAGTTCGCCAACCAGCTGCGCGATGAAGGCCGCGACGTGCACCGGGCCATCGTCGAATCGGCGATGGTGCGCCTGCGCCCGATCCTGATGACCTCCATCGCCACGGTGGTCGGCGCCATCCCGCTGGTGGTCGCTGGCGGCCCGGGTTCGGCCAGCCGCGGCACCATCGGCATCGTGGTGATCTTCGGGGTCACCGTGTCCACCTTCCTGTCGCTGTTCGTGGTGCCGGCCTTCTACTCGCTGCTGGCCCCGTATACGCGTTCGCCCGAAGCGGTGGCGCGCGAGCTTGAGAAGCAGGAGGCGGCCACGCCCTCGGTCGGCGGCCATGCCTGATCCGGCCGCCCCGCGCATCGCCGGTGCCGGTTTCGGGCTGCACCCGTGGCGGCGGGACGCCCCGGACCTGCTGGCCCACGCCAGTCACCAGGCGGTCTCGCGCCGCCTGCGCGACCGTTTCCCGTCCCCCTGCACCGGTGCTGACGGCCGGGCCTTCCGGTCCGGCCGGGTGCCGGCACTGCGCGGGCCGACCCAGGCCACCGGGATCGAGGGCCAGGCCTGCGGCGGGATCGGGGCCAGCCTGGGCAGCCGCGCGCATGCCGCGGTGTTCAGGCGCGGCCGGTTGCATGACCTGCGGCGGTTCGCGCTGCTGCGCCTGCCGGCGCCCGAGGCCCGGTAAGGGCCGGACGCGCGCCCCTGCCGCCGGGAGCACGCGGCACGGCATTCATCTTTCCCACCGCGCTGGCACGCCGACGCCGCGCTACCGCAGCGGCCGCCGATCGTGGAGAATCGACCCGGTCCCCTCCAGCCGACGGGACGTCCTTCATTTTCCGCCGACTGGAGAGAGCGCGTGGAAGCAGCCGTACATTTCGTCAACAGCATCATCTGGAGCAAGGCGCTGATCGCAGTGTGCCTGGGCGCCGGGCTTTTCTTCAGCGTCCGTACCCGGTTCATGCAGATCCGCGGGTTCTTCGAGATGTGTCGCCTCACCGTGCAGGGCGAGAAATCCGATGCCGGTGTGTCCTCCTTCCAGGCCCTGGCCATGTCGATGGCCGGGCGCATGGGTATCGGCAACATCGCCGGCGTGGCCACCGCCATTGCCTTTGGCGGCCCCGGCGCGATCTTCTGGATGTGGGTGATGGGCTTCCTCGGCGCGTCCACCTCGTACGTGGAATGCACCCTGGCGCAGATCTACAAGACCAAGGATGCCGAAGGCCGCTACCGCGGTGGCCCGGCCTACTACATCGAAAAAGCCATGGGCCTGAAGTGGTACGCCCTGGCCTTCGCCGTGGCCACGATCATCGCTGCCGGCTTCCTGATGCCGGGCGTGCAGGCCAATGCGATTGCCGACAGCATCATCAACGCCTGCCGCGGTGGCGCCCTGTGCGGGCCGCTGGACGGCCAGGTCATGGGCATGGACTCGGTGCAGGCGCTCAAGCTGGGCATCGGCATCGTGGTGGCGCTGCTGCTGGGCGTGGTCATCTTCGGCGGGGTCAAGCGCATCGCCAACTTCGCTGAAGTCGTGGTGCCGTTCATGGCCGCCGCGTTCATCCTGATGGCCATCGTCATCATGATCATCAACTACGACCGCGTGCCGGAAATGTTCGGCATCATCTTCGACAGCGCCTTCGGTACCCACGCCGCGTTCGGCGCGATGATGGGCCTGGCGGTGGAGTGGGGCATCAAGCGCGGCATCTACGCCAACGAGGCCGGGCAGGGCTCGGGGCCGCACGCGGCGGCCGCCTCGGAAGTTTCCCACCCGGCCAAGCAGGGCTACGTGCAGGCCTTCGCGATCTATTTCGACACCATGATGGTGTGCACCGCCACCGCCTTCCTGATCCTGGCCAGCGGCACCTACAACGTGTACTCGCCGGTGGAAGGCGCCGCACCGCTGTTCCAGGGCCTGGCCGGCATCCCCGAGGGCGCCGGCTACGCGCAGGCCGGCGTGGAAGCGGTCCTGCCCGGTTGGGGCGCCTCGTTCGTGTCGCTGGCGATCTTCTTCTTCGCCTTCACCACGATCATGGCCTATTACTACATGGCCGAGACCAACCTCAGCTACATCAACCACAACCGCAAGCGCCCGCTTACCGTGCTGGTGCTGCGCCTGGGCATCATCGGCATGGTCGTGTTCGGCGCGTTCCACAACGCCACCCTGGCCTGGGCGCTGGGCGACATCGGCGTGGGCCTGATGGCGTGGCTGAACATCATCGCCATCCTGATCGTGCAGAAGCCGGCGATGCTGGCCCTGCGCGATTACGAACGACAGAAGAAGCTCGGCCTGGATCCGACCTTCGACCCCGATGCCCTGGGCATCAAGAACGCCGATTTCTGGCGTCAACGCAAGCTGGAGTTGTCCCGTAGTGAATGATCCCTGGAAAAATGCCCGCCGCCCGTCTTCGCGGCCGCCGCGGGCCACCCCGCTGCCTCCGCGCGAGGGCGGCACGCCGCCACCGCCCGGGCGGGGCAACGACGAGCTGCGCCTGTACGGCTGGAATGCCGTGCAGGCCCTGTTCGACAAACGCCCGCAGGCGCTGCGCAAGCTGTACCTGGCCGAAGCGCTGATTCCGCGCCTGCAGCCGCTGCTGAAGTGGTGCGTGTCCAACCGCGTGGGCTACCGCGTGGTGGAAGAAGGCGACCTCAACAAGCTGGCTGCCACTACGCACCACGAAGGGGTGGTGGCCGATGTGCTGCGCGCGCCGATGCTGGAGCTGGGCGAATGGCTGGACAGCCTGCCGGCCGGCAAGCCGGTGCTGGCGCTGTGGCTGGATGGCGTGGGCAACCCGCACAATTTCGGCGCGATCCTGCGCTCTGCGGCGCATTTTGGCGTGGCCGGCCTGTTGTTGCCGCCTGGTGCGAGCCTGGCGCTGTCCGGCGCCGCCGCGCGGGTCGCGGAGGGCGGAGCCGAGGCGGTGCCGCTGGTGCGCCTGCCGGCGTTGCCGCAGGCGATGGAGGCGCTGCGTGGGGCCGGTTTCGGGCTGGCCGCAACGTTGGTGGAGGGCGGTGATGACCTGTTCGCCACCGAACTGCCGGCGCGCCTGGTCTACGTGATGGGCGCCGAAGGCGAGGGTATGGACCGCGATCTGGCGCAGGCCTGCGACCAGCAGGTGTCCATCCCGGGCAGCGGCGCAGTGGAAAGCCTCAACGTGGCATCGGCAACGGCGGTCCTGTTGTCGCACTGGTATGGTCGCCAACGCCACTGAACAGGCGCGTTTTTCGGGTATCGCGCGTGCGCGCTTGCCCAACGCGGTGTGATCGGTGTCACCGATGGCTTCATGACTACATGTGATTCGGATTTTTCGCATAGTGACCGTGCCTGGTGCCGGGTCACAGTGCACGACGGTGCCGTGCTGCGTAGGTGAGGAGAGACACCCACCCAGCGCGGCGCCGTTGTCCGGACCGCAGTAGCTATGTGGCGCTCACCGCGTGGGGTGTGACGAGTCCCGGTAACCCGGTCGTATCTGCGACCGGGTTTTTTTATGCCTGTTGCGACAGGCGGGCCGCCGCGCTGCACGCGTGCCTCGATTGCACGCGGCAATGAAGATCCGGCGTGCCAATAAATGCACTGTGTCGCGTCTGAGCACCGTTTCGATTGTTGCGCAATGGGGTGCGTGAGGCCCCGCACAGATCGGTACATAGAGGGGGTTTGCCTATTGTGCCGGCGCAGGTGGATGCGCAGGTTGGCGAGGCGGTGCTGTCGGCGCCGCGATCCCGCCCGTCCCACCGGAGCCCTTGCATGACCATGTTCGCAGTGTCATTTCCTCGCGCCGCCGCGTCTGCGCTGGCGGTGCTGTCCACGCTGGCGATATGCGTGTCCGCCGCCGCGCAGGAGCGCAGTCTTGATGGTGTCAACTTCACCGGTCCGCTGGTCACCGCCAATCCGGCCGGTGTTCCGCGCGGCCACTGGTACATCGAGCCGTATCTGGTGCGCATCGACAGCACGGGCGCCTACGATGGCGCGGGCCGGCGCCGCGACGCCGCCGACAGTGGCGCGTGGTTGACCGTGGTGCCGATCGCCTATGGCATGGGCGAGCGGGTCACCGCGCAGGTCAATCTCAGTGCGGTGCGTGCCGACGCTGCCGGTGCGCGCAGCGGCGCGGTGCGGGCCGGCGACACCACCGCGCGGCTGCAGTATCTGCTGCAGGCGCCCAGCGCCGACGGTACCCGCCCGGCCATCTCGGTGGCGCTGCTGCAGCGCTTTGCCACCGGCAGCTACGACCGCATCGGCGGCAACCCGCTCAACGCCCAGGGCGATGGCGTGCAGCGCACGACCTTCGCCCTGGGCATGCAACAGGTGCTTTGGATGCCCAACGACCGTCCGCTGCGCTGGCGTGGCCAGCTCAGCGCCAGCCCGGCACCGGCGCGCGTGGCCGTGCACGACAACAGCGTATACGGCACCGATGCGGGCTTCCGCGGCAGCGTCGCGCGTGGATCGCTGCTGGGTCTGTCATTGGGCGCCGAGTACAGCTTCAACGCGCGCTGGGTGGCCGCGCTGGACCTCACCGCCAGCCGCGAAACCGACCAGCGCATCACCGGCTACGCGCCCGGCAGCGATGGCCTGCGCGCGGTCGACCTGCGCCGCCCGGCCAGCCGCAGCGTCAGCTTCGCCCCGGCCATCGAGTACCACTTCAGCCCGGCGCTCGGGCTGATCGCCGGCGTGGAATTCAGCGTGGGCGGCCGCAACAGCGGTGCGTTCGTCAGTCCACAGGTCGCGCTCGGGATGTTCTTCTGATGCGCGTGTCCTCGATCCTCCGCATCGCCATCGGGAGCCGTCCATGACCGTCGAATCCATCGTTGCCCGCCTGCTCGACCTGGTGTGGAGCCCGGCGCTGGTGGGGCTGTGCCTGCTGGCCGGCCTGTACTTCAGCGTGCGTACCCGCTTCATCCAGCTGCGGGCCTTGCCGGACATGCTGCGCCTGTTGTTCAGTTCCCACCGCTCGGCCTCCGGGGTGTCCTCGTTCCAGGCGCTGAGCCTGTCCCTGTCCAGCCGTGTCGGCGTGGGCAACATCGCCGGGGTGGCGATGGCGATCGCCTACGGCGGTCCCGGCGCGATCTTCTGGATGTGGTGCGTGGCCTTCCTCGGCGCCAGCAGCGCCTTCATCGAATCCACCCTGGCACAGATCTACAAGGAGCGTGACACCAACGGCCAGTACCGCGGCGGGCCGGCGTACTACATCGAACGCGCCCTGGGGCAGCGCTGGTACGCGGTGGCCTTTGCGTGCAGCACGGTGATCGGCTGCGGGTTGTTCCTGCCGGGCACCCAGTCCAATGCGATCGCCAGTGCGCTCGACGGCGCGTGGGGCATTCCTGCCAGCGCCTCGGCGGCTGGCATGGTGCTGGTGGTCGGCCTGGTGATCTTCGGCGGCGTGCGCCGCATCGCCAACGTGGCCCAGGTGGTGGTGCCGGTCATGGCGGTCGGCTACCTGCTGGTGGCTGCGGTGGTGATGGCACTCAACGTGGACGCGCTGCCGGGCATGGCGCGGTTGATCATCGACAGTGCGTTCGGCACCGATGCGGCGTTCGGCGCGATGATCGGCACCGCCATCCAGTGGGGCGTGCGCCGCGGGGTGATGTCCAACGAGGCCGGCATGGGCAGTGGCGCGCACCCGGCCGCAGCCGCCGAGGTCTCGCATCCGGTCAAGCAGGGCCTGGTGCAGGCGTTCTCGGTCTACATCGACACCATGGTGGTGTGCAGCGCCACTGCGTTCCTGGTGCTGTCCACCGGCGCCTACAACGTGTACGACCCGGCGGCGGCCAGCCATGCCGGCATGCTGGTGGCCAACGTGCCGGGGCTGGCGGCCGGACCGCACTTCGTGCAGCACGCGGTGGAGTCGGCGTTGCCCGGGTTCGGCACTGCCTTCATTGCGCTGGCGATCCTGCCCTTCGCGTTCAGCACGATCCTGGCGCTGTACTACAACGCCGAAACCAACGTGGTCTACCTGTGCCGCAACCAGCACCGCCGCTGGGTGCTGCGACTGTTCCAGGTGGCATTCCTGGCCGCGGCGACGTGGTCGGCGGTCAACACGGCCACGGTGGCGTGGTCGCTGGGCGACATCGGCGTGGGCCTGATGAGCTGGTTGAACATCATCGCGCTGCTGCTGTTGCAGAAGCCGGCACTGGCGGCCTTGCGCGACTATGAAAAGAGCCGGCGTGCCGGCCTCGATCCGGTGTTCCATCCGCAGGCGGCCGGAGTGGCGCGGGCGGAGCTGTGGAACGAGATTGCCGCACGCGGCGGCAAGTAAGCGGGACGGGGACCGTGGCCGTGGGCCACGGTCCCCGTTTTCTCACTCGTTGGGCGGCGTGGTCGGCTTGGCTTCGCTGCCGAAGCTGCCGTCGGCCTCGGCGGCCAGGTAGGCAAACACCGTGTAGGCGGCAACGTTCTGGGCCAACGCGGCCGGGTCGATCTTGTCCAGCGTGTCGTCGGCGGTGTGGTGCAGGTGGAAGTAGTCGCTGCCGTCCTGCGCCAGCCACGCCCAGGCGCCGCCCTTGGCGGCCAGCGGACCCACGTCCGGGCCCGGGCCGCCCTTGTCGGCGGCGTACTCGATGCCCAGCGGCTTGAGTACCTCGGCGATCTGCCGGGTGGCCTCGCGCGAGGCGGCCGGGTTGGGCGAGCCGGTGTTGAAGGCGTAGATGCGGCCGGCACCGAAATCGCTCTCGGCCGCCAGCTGGTGCAGCGCCACGTCCTTGGCATGGGCTTCGGCATAGGCCTTGCCGCCGTAGAGACCCTGTTCCTCGTTGGCGAAAGCGACCACGCGGATGGTGCGCTTGGGGGCCTGCTTGAGCTGGCCGATCAGGTGCCCGGCGGCCATGGTGATGCCCACGCCGGCGCCGTCATCGACCGCGCCGGTGCCCAGGTCCCACGAATCCAGGTGGCCCCCGATCACCACCACTTCCTTGGGCAGGCTGCGCCCGGTGATCTCGCCGATCACGTTGTAGGAGGTGGCCTTGCCATCCCAGCCGCAGTCCAAGCTCAGCTTCAGCGTGGTGCTGCCGAGTGCGACCAGCCGCGCCAGCTGGTTGGCATCGGGCACCGACAGCGCGGCGGCCGGCACCGGGGTCAGGCCGTCATCGAAACGGGTGATGCCGGTGTGCGGCACGCGGTGCGAGTCGGTGCCGGCCGAGCGCATCACAAAGCCCACCGCGCCCTTGCGGATCGCCTCGGACGGCCCCTTGCTGCGCACCGCGCCACTGTTGCCGTAGTCACGTCCATCGCGATAGGCGGTCATCTGGTAGTCGACGAAGGCGATCTTGCCCGTCAGCGAACCCGCCGGCGCGGCCTGCAGCGCGGCCAGGTCGGCAAAGCGCACCACCTCGGCCTCGACCGTGCCGCCCGGGCTGCCGCCCAGCGCGGTGATCGCCAGCGGCTGGGCATGCTTGCCCACCACCTGTGCGTGCTCGCTGCGGCGCTCCCACTTGGGGAAGGTCACCGGCTCGGTCCAGACCTTGTCAAAGCCCAGCGCCTTGAACTTGGCCACCGCCCAGGCCACGGCACGGGCATCGGCTTCGCCGCCGGCGATACGCGGGCCGATCTCGGTGGTCAGCGATTCGACCACGTTCCAGCCGGTGTCGTCCTTGAGTGCCTGCTCGCGCAGTTCGGCGGCGGTGGCCAGCGATTTCGGCGGCAGGGTGGTGGTGGTCGCCGCGAACGCCGGAGCGGCCAGCAGGGCGAGGGAGGATGCGATGGCAAGGACGCGGCGACGCATGGACAACTCCGGGAAACAGGGGCGGAAGCGTCCGAGCTTAGCAGCCTGCCCGCGCCCCGCATGGGCGGTAGGTCATGGTTGTGCGGACGCTGTTTTCCATACGCGAAAGCCCCGCCGGAGCGGGGCTTTCGCATAGGCATCTGGCACCGCCAGGACCCGGCCCGCGGCCGACAGTACCGGCGCAGGTCTCAGCGCTTGAGGTTGTCGCGGATCTCGCGCAGCAGCAGCACTTCTTCGGCCGGTGCGGCCGGTGCGGCTTCCTTCTTGCGGGCCAGGCGGTTGATCACCTTGACCACCACGAAGATCGCAAAGGCCACGATCACGAACTGCACCAGCGTATTGAGGAAATCGCCGTAGCCGATCACCACCGCCGGGATCTCCTTGCCATCCGGTCCCGGTCGCGCCGGGGCCAGGGTCCAGGCCAACTGCGAGAAATCCACCCGCCCGATCAACCAGCCCAGCGGCGGCATGATGATTTTGTCCACCAGCGCGGTGACGATCTTGCCGAACGCCGCACCGATGACGACACCGACCGCCAGGTCGATGACGTTGCCACGCATGGCAAATTCCTTGAACTCGGTAATCATTCCCATCGGGGTCTCCTGTGGCGGTTTATCGAATGACGGCGCAGCGTAACCCAGCGTTCGTCATCCGGCGATGATGCCGTGGCGTTCGGCGACATTCTCCAGGCGCGCGCTGAAGCGGTCGCCCGGCTGCAACGCGGCCACCCCGGCCGGGGTGCCCATGAAGACCAGGTCGCCGGCCTTCAGTGCCCACAGTTTGGACAGTTCGTGCAGGATTTCCGGCACGTTCCAGATCATCTGGTCCAACAGCGATTGCTGGCGCACCTCGCCGTTGATTTCCAGCGAGAGGTTGAGCGCGGCGAGGTCGCCGACCTCGCCGGCCGGGACCAGTTCGCTGACCGGTGCGGACTGATCGAATCCCTTGGCCGGATCCCACGGATGGCCCTTGGCCTTGGCCGCGGCCTGCAGGTCGCGGCGGGTCAGGTCCAGGCCAACGCCGTAACCGAACACCAGCGCCTCGGCCTGGTCCACCGGCAGTTCGCCGGCCGGGGCATCACGACCGATGGCCACCACCAGTTCCACTTCGTGGTGCAGGTCGTGCGTGGCGGTGGGGTAGGGGATCACATCGTCGTGGCCGACCACGATCGCATCGGCCGGCTTGCTGAAGAACATCGGACGGCCGCGGTCATCGGCAGCCGGCACGGCCGCGCCCATTTCGCGCGCATGGTCGGCGAAGTTGCGCCCGACACAGTAGATCCGGCGCACCGGGAACGTGCCGCCACCGGCGACGGGAATGCGCGGTTGCTCGGGCGTGGGGATTACATCGGTCATGCTCGCGTCCTGTCACGAAGGGTCGCGGGCAGTCTAGAACGAGCGCGCACGGCGTGCCACGCCGAACGTGGCGATACGCGGTTTCAACAATCGAAGGAGCGCGCCGGCGGCGCGCGCCGACTCAACGCGACAGCGGCAGGGCCTGCTTGCGCACGACGCGGTACTCGGCCTCGACCACCTGCGGGTCGCCCGGGCGCGCGGCCTGCTTGCGCTGGGCGAGCAGCTTCCAGGCCAGGCCGGCAATGATCATTGCCGCACCCACGAACACACCGACGAACACCAGCGCCGCCAGGATCGCCAGGCCCAGCAGGCCCACCGCAACGCGCACCAACGGATGGCGCGGCTTGCGCGGCGCGAACAGGGTGCGGAACGTGTTGAACTGGAAGAAGCGGTTGTACATGGCGTTTCAATGGCTGAAGTCAGCGAACCCCGAGTATCCGGGGTGGCTTCTGTCATTGAGTGAAAAACTCGTTAAACCTTCCCCGTGTTCATTTCAAATCAATGACTTGTGTTCATCCCGGAGCCAGTCACATGACGGTGTGGGAGAATGCGCCTCCCTTGCAGCACGCCGACAACATGTCTGTTTCCGATACCGCCGCCGCCCCCCTGATCGCCCTGCAGGCCATTGCCGATGAGGGTTTCGCCGAGGTCGATGCCACCGTGGACGGCGACAGCGAATCGCTGGTGCTGTACCGCCACGGCGAGCAGGTGCGCGGCTGGTTGAACATCTGCCCGCATGCCGGGCGCCGCCTGGACTGGGCGCCGGGGCAATTCCTCAAGAGTCGCGACGGCCACCTGGTCTGTGCCGCGCATGGGGCGTCGTTCTCGCTGGACGATGGCAACTGCGTTGCCGGCCCGTGCAAGGGCGATCGCCTGCGCGCAGTGCCACTGCAGGTCCGCGACGGCCACGTCTGGCTCGGCTGACCGGGTGCGCTGGCATCGCGGGTGACGGCCCATCCACGCATGGCGTGGATCTACGAGGCGGGCTCCACGCCACGCGTGGATGACCAACCGCCCCCAACACCGGCCCGCACCACCACGCCCCGCGTGGATGACCACACCGTAGATCCACGCCACGCGTGGATGAACCACCGACCCGCCCAACACCAGCCCGCACCTCACGCCCCGCGCGGATGACCACACCGTAGATCCACGCCACGCGTGGATGGAACCACCGACCCGCGCAACACCGGCCCGCACCCCACGCCCCGCGCGGATGACC
>DJBL01000073.1:0-105826 GCA_002435595.1 Stenotrophomonas maltophilia | reverse complement strand
CGCCCAACACCAGCCCGCACCTCCACGCCCCGCGCGGAGGAACACACCGTAGATCCACGCCACGCGTGGATGGAACCACCGACCCGTCCAACACCAGCCCGCACCTCCACGCCCCGCGCGGATGACCACACCGTAGATCCACGCCACGCGTGGATGGAACCACCGACCCGCCCAACACCAGCCCGCACCCCACGCCACGCGTGGATGAACCACCGACCCGCCCAACGCCAGCCCGCACCCCACGCCCCGCGTGGGTGCCCCTGCCTCAGAACATCAGGTTGATCATCAGCACCACCACAATGGTGTAGATCATCGACAACGGGGCGCCCACCCGCCACAACTCGCGCGGGGTGTAATTGGCCGGGCCGGTGATCATCGAAATCACCGGGTTGGAGGCGGTCATCAGGTTGTTGGACGCCGACAACGCCACGATCAGTGCGAACGCGGTCGGGTTGCCGCCGACGGCCAGGGCCAGGTTGACCGCGATCGGCACCATCACGATGGTCGCACCGACATGGCTGATCACCAGCGAGAACACCGTGGTCAGCAGCGCCAGCGCGATCTCCAGCACCCACACCGGAATGCCGGTGGGCAGGCGGTCGATGGTGTGCCCGGCCACCCAGGCCGCCGCGCCACTGCTGTCCATCGCCCAGCCCAGCGGAATCAACCCGGCCATCATGAAGATGGTCTTCCAGTTGATCGACGCGTAGGCCTCGTCCATGCGCAGCACGCCGGTCAGCAGCATGCCGGCCACCCCGGTCATCAGGGTCAGCGCTACCGGCAGCTTGGAGGTCAGCGCGATCAGGATGGTGATGGCGAAGATGCTCATCGCGATCTTGAACTTGTGCGGACGCTGCTCGCCCTTGGGGTAGTCGGTGACCACCACGAAATCGCGGCTCTTGGCCGCCTGCGCCAGGTCGGTCCAGATGCTGTGGAAGACCAGCATGTCACCGGCGCGCAGCGCCACGTTGCGCACGTCCTCGCGGATCACCTGCTTGTCGCGGTTGATCGCCAGCAGGCTGATCCCGCGCTGCTTGCGCAGGCGCAGTTCCGAAGCGGTCTTGCCGATCACATCGGAGGTGGGCGGCACCACCGCCTCGGAAATACCGGCGCGGCTGGGGTTGAACAGGTCGCCCAGATGCTTCAGGCGCGAAGACATGCGCAGGAACTGGTTCTGCGCGAAGTCGCTGACCTGCTGGCGCGCGCCCATCACCCCGAGCACGCTGCCGACCCAGATGCGCATCTCCGCCGGCGGCGCCAGCCGGGTGTCGTTGCCGGTCTTGAGCGCCAGCAGCAGCGGCGCATCATGGACGTTCTCGGCCTCGCCCAGGGTCATGCCGACCAGCGGGCTCTCGGCGCTGACCACCAGTTCGAACACGTCGCCTTCGATGCCGTAGGTCTTGGCAAAGTAGCTTTCGGTGCGGGCCGGGGTAACCCCGTCGTTGGCCAGGGTTTCCTCTTCCACCAGCTTGCGGTCGCCGAAGTAGCGGAAGTAGAGCAGCGAGGCGACCAGCAGCGCCACGCCGATCGGCAGCGGCGCGAACATGCGCAGCGGCTCGATGGTGGCCAGGCCCGAGGGCAGGTTGTTGTTGGCCGAGGCCAGAAGATCGTTGAGCAGGATCAGCGGCGAGTTGCCGACCATGGTCAGCGCACCGCCCATCACGATCGCCGCGGCGATCGGCAGCAGCAGGCGCTGCAGGGTCAGCCCGGTGCGTGCGGCCAGCCGCGAGGCCACCGGCAGGTACAGCGCCATCACCGAGGGGTTCTGCATGAACGAGGAGTTCAAGCCGGCAATGGCGGTGGTCATCATCAACAGGCGGGTTTCCACCCCGTGCCCGCGCCGCAGCAGCCAGGCCGCCAGCCGGTTCAACGCCCCGGTGCGGTCCAGGCCCGCGCCGAGGATGGTGGTGGCGATGATGCTCATCACCGCGTTACCGGAGAAGCCGCCGAAGATTTCCTCCGGCGCGATCAGCCCGGTGACGCCCAGCACCACCAACACCACCAGCGCCACCACGTCGGCGCGGATGCGCTCGAACAGGAACATCGCCATCGTGAAGCCGACCAGCCCGAGCACGAGCTTCATGTCTGTGGTCAGCGTCAGCGCGGTATCCATGGGGTGGCGCGGTTCCTTGGGCCAGGATCAGGTGCGGTCGTACAGCAGGTCCCACACGCCATGACCGAGCTTCTGGCCACGGGTTTCGAAGTGGGTCTGCGGGCGCCATTCGGGGCGTTCCACTTGGCCGCGCGGACCGGCGCGGTTGCTGAGCCCGACGGTGGCGTCGAGCACCTCCCACATCTGCTCGGCGTAATCTTCCCAGTCGGTGGCGCAGTGCAGGCGGCCGCCCACGCGCAGCTTGCGCACCAGCAGGTCGGCGAAGGCCGGCTGGATCAGGCGGCGCTTGTTGTGGCGCTTCTTGTGCCAGGGATCGGGGAAATAGATGCGCACTTCATCCAGCGCGCCATCGGCGATTTCCTTTTCCAGCACCTCCACCGCATCGTGGTGGTACAGGCGCACGTGGTCGGCGTTGTCCTCGGCCAGTGCGTTGAGCAGGCGGCCCACGCCCGGGGCATGCACTTCCAGACCGATGTAGTCGCGGCCGGGGTCCTGCTGGGCGGCAAAGCGCAGCGCGGCACCGTTGCCGAAGCCGATCTCCAGCACCTTGCGCGCATCGCGCCCGAAGGTGGCATCCAGGTCGCGCGGCTCACCGGTGAAGTCCAGGCCGAAGCGCGGCCAACGGTCATCGAAGGCACGCTGCTGGGCCGGGGTGAAGCGGCCCTGGCGCAACACGAAGCTGCGCACCTCGCGGCGGCCCTCGGTGACGGTGAAGGGCTTGGGCGGCGCCTTGGCGCCGGCGCTGTCGAAGGGATTGGTCATCAGCCGATCAACCCGTCAGCCGGCGAGGACGCGCTGGCGTAGCGCTTGCGCGGGATGCGCCCGGCCAGGAACGCCTCGCGCCCGGCCTCGACGGCCTTGCGCATCGCGCTGGCCATCAGGATCGGGTGGCGCGCGCCGGCGATGGCGGTGTTCATCAGCACGCCATCGCAGCCCAGCTCCATCGCGATCGCCGCGTCGGAGGCGGTGCCCACGCCGGCGTCGACGATGATCGGCACCTTGGCGTCTTCGATGATCTGCAGCAGGTTGTACTTGTTCTGGATGCCCAGGCCCGAGCCGATCGGCGCGGCCAGCGGCATCACCGCGGCGCAGCCGATCTCTTCCAGGCGCTTGGCCAGGATCGGATCATCGGAGGTGTAGACCATCACCTCGAAGCCGTCCTTGACCAGCTGCTCGGCCGCCTTGAGGGTCTGGACCACGTCCGGGTAGAGGGTCTTCTGGTCGCCCAGCACTTCCAGTTTGGTCAGGTTGTGCCCGTCGAGCAGCTCGCGCGCCAGGCGGCAGGTGCGCACCGCATCCTCGGCGGTGTAGCAGCCGGCGGTGTTGGGCAGGATGGTGTAGCGGTCCGGCGGCAGCACGTCGAGCAGGTTCGGCTCGCCCGGGTTCTGCCCGATGTTGGTGCGGCGGATCGCCACGGTGACGATCCGGGCGCCTGCGGCCTCGGTGGCCAGGCGGGTTTCTTCCAGATCCTTGAACTTGCCGGTGCCGGTGAGCAGTCGGGAAGCATAGGTCTTGCCGGCGATCACCAGCGAATCAGTAGGGGCAGGTGCATTCATGCGCTGAATTATCGCCTATCACGCGTCGCGATGCTGCGCCCGTCAGCCGCCGCCGAGCGCATGCACGATCTCGACCACGTCACCGTCCTGCAGGGCATGGTCGGCATGGCGGCTGCGGGTGACGATCTCGCCATTGACCTCGACGGCGACGCGGCGCTCGAGCAGGTTCTCGTTCTGCAGCAGGTCCAGCACGGTGGCGCTTTGCGGAAGCTGGCGGGTGTCGCCGTTGAGCACGATGTTCATGCCGCCATTGTCCCTCAATGGCGCCGGACTGCGTACCCTTGCCGACCCCCTCGCCAGGCTGGCGGAGGTCATCATGGCGGGGGCTGGCCGGCGCCCTGGGCATTTCATGCGGCAACGCAGCGTGAAATGGCCTGGGTGCGGTGAAACCATTACACCGTGCGCCGGCGTACGTCGGTGGTTACCCCCTTTCAAGGAGCTTTACATGCAGATCAGCAAGCGTCCCCTGCGTTCCCTCATGGCCGTGGCCATCGCGCTGGCCGCCGCGCCGGCCATGGCGCAGTCGCCGTACACCAAGACCGTGTTCATCGGTGACAGCCTGACCGACGCCGGGTACTTCCGCCCGCTGCTGCCGGCCGCCGTGCAGCCGGTGACCGGCCAGTTCACCACCAACCCGGGCTGGACCTACGCCCAGTACGTGGCCAACTACTACGGCACCAACGCATCGGCGCATGGCAATGGCCAGAACGGTGACAACTACGCCATCGGTGGCGCCCGCGTCGGCGTGGACACCAACCAGGTGCTGGCGGCCGGTACCCCTGCGGTGCCGGTGTACTCGCTCAAGACCCAGACCGCGCAGTACCTGGCGGCCAACGGCGGCAAGGCCGACCCGAACGCGCTGTACACCGTCTGGGGCGGTGCCAATGACCTGTTCGCCATCCAGGCCGGCGCCCCGCTGGTCTCCACCCTGACCAACGCGGTCACCGACCAGGTCGGCATCGTCGGCACGCTGAAGGCCGCGGGTGCCGAGTACATCGTGGTGCCGACCATTCCCGACGTCGGCCTGACCCCGGGCGCCCGCGCCGGTGGCCCGGCCGGCATGGCCGCCGGCACCGCCCTGGCCAAGGCGTACAACGACGCCCTGTTCGGTGGCCTGAAGGCCGCCGGCCTGCAGGTGATCCCGGTGGACACCTTCCACATCCTGCAGGAAATCGTCGCCAACCCGGGCCAGTACGGGTTCCTCAACGTGACCAACCCGGCCTGCACCACCGCCTCGTCGCTGACCTGCAACCCGACCAGCTACGCCACCCCGAGCGCGGCCAGCACCTACGTGTTCGCCGACGGCGTGCACCCGACCTCGGCCACCCACGAAATGCTGGGCCAGTACACCCTGTCGATCCTGGAAGCCCCGCGCAACCAGCAGATCCTGACCCATTCGGCGCAGACCATCGGCCGTGCGCGCGCCGACCAGGTCAGCCTGCACCTGGGCGGTCGCCCGGAGGACGGCATGTCCTGGTGGGGCAACGTGCGTGGCGACATGCAGCGCTACGCCCACGCCGACCTGTACGACGGCCTGGCCCCGGCCGGCCTGTTCGGCGTGGATTGGGCGCGCGACGGCATGGTGCTGGGCGGTTTCGCCGGCTACGGCCGCATGGATGCCGACTTCGGCAACAGCAAGGGCGACTTCACCCAGTCCGACACCTCGCTGGGCCTGTTCGCCGGCTGGTACGGCCAGCACGCGTGGGTCAACGGCCAGGTCAGCTACAGCTGGCTGGACTACGACGTCACCCGTAAGGTCCAGCTGGGTCCGGTCACCCGTACCCATGAAGGGTCCCCGGAAGGCAGCAACCTGACCGTCGCGCTGAACGCCGGTTACGATTTCGGTGGCCAGTCGCACTTCGAGGGCGGCTTCCGCCACGGCCCGATCGCCGCGGTGATCTGGCAGAAGGTCAAGCTGGACGGTTATGCCGAAAGCAACCCGAGCGCCACCGCGCTGGGCTATGCCAACCAGGACGTCGACTCCACCGTCGGTCGCCTCGGCTGGCAGGCCCGCTTCGAGGGCAGCACCGTGACCCCGTACGTGCAGGTCACCTACGACCACGAGTTCGAAGACGGCCAGCAGGCCAGCGCATGGCTGCAGTCGATGCCGGACGTGGGCATGTACAAGGTGCCGGGCCTGGAGTTCGACAAGGACTACGTGACCGCCGTGATGGGCGCACGCGTCAAGCTGGGCGGCCTGCAGAGCAACATCGGCATGAGCACCACCACGCTGCAGAAGCGTGCGCGTGACGTGACCCTGTTCGCCAGCTTCAGCGGCAGCTTCTGATCCATCCTGCGCAGCGCCCCTTTCCAGGGCGCCGCGCACGGCCGGCGAACGCCGGATGCAACGGGCGGCCCAATGCCGCCCGTTGCCTTTTGACCGCTCCCCCGCATAGACTTGTCCGGCGCCACGCGGGTGTAGCTCAATGGTAGAGCTGTAGCTTCCCAAGCTACTGACGAGGGTTCGATTCCCTTCACCCGCTCCATGTCCCCCAGTACTTTCGGGGATTGAAGGCGCTCGGCGACATCCGCGCCGCTCCGCAATTTGCTCCTGCGACGTCAATGTTGGCGTTCGACCCCGGATTTCAGGTCAGCGGCGCCCAAGCCGCTTTCGGGACGGTATGTCCATCGGGGTGCTGGATCGGCTCCCTGTAAGTGTCGATACGAGGTGTATCGCCTGCTTCTCCGGCTATGAAAAGAGGGTCAAGCGCGGCTTCCATTCGTGCGCGAAGTGACGCCGGCCCGCAATGGACCACCCCTTGCGAGGTGATGTACCGATCATTGCGGTTTGGGTGCATGGGGTAGTCCCTGTTTGACGTTTCCGCATCGTCAGCGCCTGCGTGGCGCTCGCGTTCGTTCCTTCAATGGGCCTGCGCAACAGCGGTGCGCGCCACGCCGCCCGGGAAGCGGTCGATGCACCGCACGGGGGTCTGCTGGAACGTGCTGCTGTCCTGCCTCCTGGTCGAAGAGGCCCCCCTTTCGGGGGTATTGCGGGCGCTTTCCTTGCCATGAACCCGGGGCGTCGCCGGGCGTCGCCCGATCCTCATCGCGGCGTGCACCGCGCAGGCTATGCTTCGCGCTTTCCGGCCCCATACGCCCACCGCGATGAAACTCGCCATCCTGTCCCGCAACAGCAAGCTGTACTCCACGCGTCGCCTGGTGGAAGCCGCACGCGCGCGCGGCCACACTGTGCGCATCCTCGATCCGCTGCGCTGTTACATGCGCATCGCCGCCGACGGTTTCACCATGCACTACAAGGGGCGGCCGATCACCGGCGTGGATGCGGTCATCCCGCGCATCGGTGCCTCGGTGACCCGTTACGGCACTGCCGTGCTGCGCCAGTTCGAGATGATGGGTGCGCGCACGCCCAATCCGTCCGATGCCATCCTGCGCGCCCGCGACAAGCTGCGCGCGCACCAGATCCTGGCCTCCAAGGGCATCGACATGCCGGTGACCGTGTTCGGCGACAACCCCGACGACACCGTCGACCTGCTGTCCATGCTGGGCCCGCCGCCGCACGTGGTGAAGCTCAACGAAGGCACCCAGGGCAGGGGAGTGATCCTGACCGAGAAGGCCAGCGCCTCGCGCGGCATCGTGGAGGCCCTGCGCGGGCTGTATGCCAACTTCCTGATGCAGGAATTCATCGGCGAGGCGCAGGGCGCGGACCTGCGTTGCCTGGTGGTCGGCGACCAGGTGGTGGGGGCGATGCAGCGCCAGGCCCCGGAGGGCGACTTCCGCTCCAACCTGCATGCCGGCGGCAGCGCCCGGGCGGCGAAGGCCAGCCGGGCCGAACAGCAGGTCGCGGTGCGCTCGGCCAAGGCGCTGGGGTTGGGCGTGGCGGGCGTGGACCTGATCCGCTCCAGTCGCGGCCCGCTGGTGCTGGAGGTCAACTCCACGCCGGGTCTGGAGGGGATCGAAGCGATCTGCCAGACCGACCTGGCCGGGCGCATCATCGACCATGTCGCCGGCATGAAAAAGCCTGCAAATTCAAAGGCTTGAGGGTTTTACGGAAAGATTCTGCGGTTTTAACGAGGCTTTAATCGCCCCCGGCGTAGGCTTCGACAAACCGCAGCTCTGCCCTCCTCAGCAGGATCGGTAATCGGGAACACACTTCAGGCCCAGGCGGTTTCCGTCTGGGCCTTTTTATGCGGCGTCGGCGCGGCGCGTAGCGCCGCCGCCCCCCTGCCATCAGTCCCTTGTTCGCCGTTCCGCGGACTCGTACAGTTGCGTTTCGTTCATGGAAGGATGGAGTTTTGACAATGCGTCGATATACCGTTTTTGTCCTTGCCCTGCTTGTGGCGGGTACCGCCCAGGCCAAGCGTGGCGAGGATGTGGTCAAGATGACCGAGTCCGAACCGGTGGCCGCCCAGGTGGACCGGGTCAAGGCCGCGCTCAACAGCGAGAGCTACAGCGAAATCAGCCAGGACGACAAGGGCCGCGTGCAGCAGGCGCTTGGCCGGATCCAGCAGAAGATGGAAGGCCACACCCTGTCCAGCGAGCTCAGTCCCGAGGACCGCACTGCGGTGTTCAACGACCAGGAGCTGGTCAACACCGTGATGACCAAGGCCAAGGAAGACAGCCGGCTGGTCTGCCGCCGCGAGCGCAGCACCGGCAGCAACATGCAGCAGAGCGTGTGCACCACCGTGGCCCAGCGCCGCCGTGCCACCGACAACGGCCGTGCCCTGCTCAACGAGCACCAGCAGTTCAACAACCTCAACCCCGGCAAGTGATTTGACGCTGTCATGGCACTGGCCGGTGTCTACTGTTAACAATGAAGCCTGTATCGTTCAGCAGGCAGCGCAAGGGGGTGGTCCGCTGCGGTTTCGACCGCGGCGCCACCGACCGGGCCAATCCCTCATGAAACAGAGGTCACAGTGCGAATTCTTGTAATTGAAGACAACAGCGACATCGCCGCCAACCTGGGCGATTACCTCGAAGACCGCGGGCATACCGTGGATTTCGCCGCCGACGGCGTGACCGGCCTGCACCTTGCCGTGGTGCATGAATTCGATGCAATCGTGCTCGACCTGAACCTGCCCGGCATGGACGGGATCGAGGTCTGCCGCAAGCTGCGCAACGAAGCGCGCAAGCAGACCCCGGTGCTGATGCTCACCGCCCGCGATTCGCTGGACAACAAGCTGGCCGGTTTCGATTCCGGTGCAGACGATTACCTGATCAAGCCGTTCGCGCTGCAGGAAGTGGAAGTGCGCCTGAATGCGCTTTCGCGTCGCGGCAAGGGCGTGCAGACCCGCGTGCTGGAGACCGGCGACCTGGAGTACAACCTGGACACGCTGGAAGTGCGTCGCCAGGGCAAGCTGCTGCAGCTCAACCCGACCGCGCTGAAGATCCTGCAGGCGCTGATGGAGGCCGCCCCGGCGGTGGTGACCCGTCAGGAGCTGGAAACCCGCGTGTGGGGCGAAGAGCTGCCGGACTCCGATTCGCTGCGCGTGCATATCCACGGTCTGCGTGCGGTGGTGGACAAGCCGTTCGAAGTGCCGCTGATCCAGACCCGCCATGGCATCGGATACCGCATCGCCGCCCCGGAAGCCTGATCCGGTGACGGCCAAGGGGGAGCGTCGCCGCGCGCCATATCGGCGCCGGTTGCGCAGCCGCATCATCGTGTCATTTGCGCTGTTGGGCTTCTGCCTGACGGCGCTGTTTGCGTTTGCCACCAACTGGACCCGCGCGCGCGTGGAGAACCAGCTGGTGGAAGACGTGATGAACCGCAACATCGACGAATACGCGATGCGGTTCCAGCTCGACCCGAGCCGCAGCCCGGATCTGCCGTTCCAGCAGATCCGCGCGTTCGCCTATTCCAAGGACAAATTCGACCGCGTGCGCGAAGAGCGCCCGGAGTGGGCGGCCTACGCACCTGGCAACTACAGCGTCAGCGGGGTCGACGAGGAGAACAAGCCGTTCTCCTACAAGCTGGCCGTGCGCAAGACCCCGGAAGCCTGGTTCTTCCTGGCCTACGACATGACCGAGAGCGTGCGCGGGGAGGCCCAGCTCAACCGTGCGCTGTTGATCTCCGTCCTGGTGTTCAGCGTGCTGTCGCTGGTGCTGGGCTGGTGGTCGGCGTCCAAGGTGATGAAGCCGGTGTCCGACCTGGCTGCGCGCCTGCGCGCCTACCGCGGCGGCACCAGCGAGCCGGAGCCGCTGGCCCCGCGTTTCCCGGACGACGAAGTGGGCCAGCTGGCCCAGGCCCTGGATGATTACTCCTCGCGGCTGACCGAAGTGGTCCAGCGCGACCGCGAATTCAATGCCGACGTCAGCCACGAGCTGCGGACGCCGTTGGCGGTGATCCGCGGTGCCACCGAGCTGCTGCTGGCCCGGCCCGGTCTGGACGAGAAGGTGCTGCAACGCCTGCAGCGCATCCAGCGCGCCGAGCAGCAGTGCACCGATCTGATCGGCTCGCTCTTGCTGCTGTCCCGCAACGAGCGCGGGCAGGGCAGCAGCAACGTGGCGCGCGTGGCCGAGCAGCTGCTCGATGCGCACCGGGCCCAGCTCGGCGGCAAGCCGCTGGAGCTGGTGCTGGAGGGCGATCGTGACCTGGTCATCGATGCGCCGGAATCGGCGCTGTCGGTGGCCCTGGGCAACCTGATCGGCAACGCGGTGAAGTATTCGCAGACCGGCTCGGTGCGCGTGCGCATCCATGGCAACCAGGTGGACGTGGTCGACAGCGGCCCCGGCCTGAGCGCGGAAGATGCGGCCAAGCTGTTCCAGCGCGGCTATCGCGGCACCCACGCCGGTCATTCGCAGGGCGGCGGCATCGGCTTGTCGATCGTCAGCCGGCTGTGCGATCTGTACGGCTGGCAGGTGAGCGTGCGCCCGGGCGACGAGCGCGGCGTGATTGCCACGCTGACCTTCGCGCCAGCCCCGTAACGCCACGCCCTGCGTGGCCGGTCTCGGGCCGATCCGCTGCCCAGCCACCCCGGGATGGGGGCTAGCCGGTGGCGGCCAGGTGGCGGTATTGGCGGTCGAGCTGTTCGACCTGGGCCTGCAGCTGATCCGGCTGCCCATCGTTGACCACCACGTCATCGGCCAGGGCCAGGCGGGCCTCGCGGCTGGCCTGGGCGGCGATCATGCGGTCGGCCAGCTCGGCGGTGATGCCGTCGCGCTGCAGCAGGCGGGCATGCTGCACGGCCACCGGCACATCCACCACCAGGATGCGGTCCAGCCACGGGTACTGTCGGCGGCCGCCGGCTTCGGTGAGCAGCGGGATGGCGGCGATGGCGTAGGGGCCCTCGGCCTGCGCGCAGGTATCCCGCAGCAGTTGGCGGATGGCCGGATGGGTGATGGCTTCCAGCGCCTGCCGTGCCGGGGCCGAGGCGAAGATGCGTTCGCGCAGGCCGGCGCGGTCAAGTTGCCCGTCGGGCAGCAGGATCCCGGGGCCGAACCGGCTGACGATCCGGGCCAGTCCGTCGCTGCCGGGCGCCACCACCGCGCGGGCGGCCAGGTCGGCGTCGGCGACGGTAATGCCCAGGGCCTCGAAGCGGCGGCTGAGTTCACTCTTGCCGGCGGCAATGCCGCCGGTCAATCCGATGACGTAGTGCGACATCGGCCGGCCCTCAGCGCAGGCCGGCGAAGCCCATATAGGCGCGGATCATTGGCTCGCCCCACATGAACACGATCCAGCCGGCGATGGCCAGGTACGGGCCGAACGGGATCGGGGTGGCGCGGTCGCGGCCGCGCGAGTACAGCCAGACCGAGCCGATGATCGCCCCGACCACCGAGGACAGCAGGATGATCGGCAGGATGCCCTTGAGCCCGCACCAGGCGCCCAGTGCGGCCAGCAGCTTGAAATCGCCGTGGCCCATGCCTTCCTTGCCGGTGATCTGCTTGAACAGCCACCACACCGACCACAACGACAGGTAGCCGGCCAGGGCCCCGAGCAGGGCCGGTTTGGCGGGCATGTACAGGTTGTCGCTGGCCGCGATCAGGCCCAGCCACATCAAGGGCAGGGTCAACTGGTCCGGCAGCAGCTGGGTGCGCAGGTCGATCCCGGACAGGGCGACCAGGAAGCAGCTCAGCACGATCGCACCGAAGCCCTGCCAGCCAAAGCCGAACTGCCACACGCTGGCCAGTACCAGCAGGGCGGTCAGCAGTTCCACCAGCGGGTACTGGATCGAGATCGGGGCGTGGCAGTGGCGGCATTTGCCGCGCTGGATCAGCCAGCTGAACAGCGGGATGTTCTCGTACCAGGACAGCTTGTGCTTGCAGTGCGGGCAGTGCGAGGGCTCCACCACGATGCCCGGCGGTGGCGGCTCGTAGATGTCCGGCTCTTCCAGCACTTCGCGGGCGTCGCGCTTCCACTGCCAGTCCAGCCGCTTGGGCAGGCGCAGGATGACTACGTTGAGGAAGCTGCCCAGGAGCAGTCCCAGGCCGGCCGCGGCGGGATAGCCGAGGCCGGGGTGCTGGTCGAGAAATGCCATGTGTGTATCAGACCACCGAAGCGAGTTTGAAGATGGGCAGGTACATGCCGATCACCATGCCGCCGACGATGGTACCAATGAAAATCATGATCATCGGTTCCAGCAGGCTGCTCAGTGCGTCAACGGCATTGTTGACCTCCTGCTCATAGTACTCGGCCACCTTGAACAGCATGGTGTCCAGGGCGCCGGCCTCTTCGCCGATGGCGGTCATCTGGATGACCATGTGCGGGAACAGGTTGGTCTGCTTCATGGCCATGTTGACCGGGTAGCCGACCGACACGTCGTCGCGCATGCGCAGCACCGATTCCTCGTAGACCTTGTTGCCGGTGGCGCCGGCCACGATGCTCAGGGCCTCCACCAGCGGCACGCCGGCCTTGAAGGTCACCGCGGTGGTCCGGGCAAAGCGGGCGATGGCGCTGTTGTTCATGATCTGCCCGATCACCGGCACCTTCAGGATCAGCCGGTCCAGCGTGTGCTGCATGGTCGGCGATCGTTTGTAGGCAAACAGGAAGCCCACCACCGAGCCGACCGAGACCATCAGCATCAGCCACCACCAGGCCACCATGAAGCGCGACATCGCCACGATCATCTGGGTGAAGGCCGGCAGCTCGGCGCCGAAGCCCTTGAACACGTCCTCGAACTGCGGCACCACCCAGATCAGCAGGATGGCGCTGACCAGCAGGGCCACCACCACGACCATGGCCGGGTAGAACATCGCCTTCTTGATCTTGCCCTTGAGGGTTTCGATGTTCTCTTTGTAGGTGGCCACCGTGTCCAGCACGGTTTCCAGCACACCGGCGCCTTCGCCGGCCTTGACCAGGTTGCGGTAGAGCTCGTCGAACTGCACCGGGTGCTTGCTGACCGCCTCATACAGCGATGAGCCGCCCTCGATGTCGGTGCGGATGGTGCCCACCATCTTCTTCATGCGCGGGTTCTTGTGCCCCTCGCCGATGATCTCCAGCGCCGACACGATCGGCACGCCGGATTTCATCATGGTCGCCATCTGGCGACTGAAGAAGGCGATGTCCTTGGGTGTCACCGCCTTGCCGGCGGCCCCGAACAGCGGCTTGGGCTTGGGCTTGACCACCTGGGGCGTGATGCCCTGGCGGCGCAGCTCGGCGCGCAACAGGTTGGCGTTCTTGGCGGGCTGTTCGCCCTTCATCTTGATGCCGCGCTTGTCGGTCCCCTCCCAGACAAACGGCTGCATCTCCATGGTGCTACGCGCCACGGGCTCTTTCTTGACTGCACTACGGCTGACAGACATACAGGCTCCCCAGCCACGCCATCCCCAGGCGGGCTATCTGCGCCGCATGGTAGCTGGTTCCGGGCGTCCTTGGCATCCCTCCGCCGGGGCGATCGGTGACCGCCGTCCCGGACCCGGGTGGTCACAAGGTGACGCAACACGTCACATTGCCGGATTGGTCGCAGATTTCCGTGAGGGGGGTTCCAATCCTGACGTTTGCTGCCATCATTGCGCCGGGGAATGCTGGGGAGCATTGCTGAGAAGTTGGCACGCAACCTGCTTTGATCCACCCGCACGGGCGTCCGCCTGCTCATCCGGCATCGGCCGGCCTGGCCTCGACCCAGTGTTCAATTACTACCTATCTCTAGGGGATGTACGCATGAAGAAGCAGCAGGGCTTTACCCTCATCGAATTGATGATCGTCGTGGCGATCATCGCCATCCTGGCCGCCATCGCGCTGCCGGCTTACCAGGACTACGTCGCACGTTCGCAGGTCTCCGAAGCGATGACCCTGAGCTCGGGCGCCAAGACTGCCGTGACCGAGTACTACGCTGACAAGGGCGAGTTCCCGGCTGACAACGCAGCCGCGGGCCTGGCTGATGCTGCCTCGATCAGCGGCAAGTACGTGTTGAGCGTCGGCGTTGACGAGGACACCATCACCGCCACCATGAAGCCGGCCGGTTCGGTCAGTGCCAAGATCGCTGATGGCACCTTCGTGCTGAAGGCTGCCGACGCCGGCGGCAGCATCACCTGGGACTGCAAGTCCGAAGGCACCATCGATGCCAAGTACCGTCCGTCGTCCTGCCGCAACTAAGGCCTGACGTAACGACGTAGTACGAAAAGGGCCGCCTAGCGGCCCTTTTCTTTATTGTGGAAACGGTTGGAGACGGGGTCGTGTTGATAGCTCAGGGTGGTTGGCGCGCTCGTGGGGCAACGGTCGCATTTTCGTTGCTCTTGCCGCTGCTGGGATGGCTGGTCCTGTCTCCTGGTCTGGGAGGGGGCTTTCTGTTTGACGACTACCCGAACCTCGTCAACGACCCGGATTGGAAACTGGATCAATTGAGCTGGGCCGGGGTAAGTCACCTGTTCGGCTCTGGTATCGCCAGCATCCTGGGCCGACCCCTGGCCATGTCCAGCTTTGCCTTGAATCACGTCCTGACAGGTATGGATCCGGTGGCGCTCAAGGCAACCGGGCTGGCCTTGCACCTGTTCAATGGGCTTTTGGTCCTGCTGCTCACCCGCAGGTTGCTGGAGATGACCACCGCGCTGAGGGGGAGGGGCCTGGCCGGGGCTGCCTGGGCTGTGGCCTTCATCTGGATGGCTCACCCGATACAGGTGTCCAGTGCCCTGTACATCGTTCAACGCATGGAAGTGGGGGCGGCTACCGGCATCCTGTTGTCGTTGCTTGCCTACCTCGCCGCGCGCCGCGCCATGGTCGATGGACGTCGAAGTTGGCCCTGGTGGCTGGCATTTCTGGCCGCGGCAACGTTCGGTCTGGGCTTCAAGGAAACGGCGCTGCTGATCCCGGCGTACACCCTGATTCTCGACGGTTTCGTCCTGCGCTTCGCCGCGCCCGTGGCAGGGCAGCGCCGATTGCTGGTCGGTGCCTACGCGGCCGGCATCCTCGGTGCGCTTGTTGTCTTCATTTGCCTGGTCGTTCCGGCTGCGTTGGCGCCGGCGGCGTATGCGACACGGGACTTTTCCTTGCCCGATCGCCTGTACACCCAGTTGCCCGTGCTGTTGCTCTACCTGAAGCAGATGTTCCTGCCATGGCCGGAATCGCTGTGGTTCTACTACGACAATTTTCCGGTGTCGCAAGGATTGTTGCGCCCGGCCACCACGCTGGTAGCGGGCCTGGCCTTGTGCCTGATGGCGATCTGCGGATGGCTGCTGCGGCGTCGCTGGCCCCTGACGGCGCTGGGCGTCGCCTGGTTCTTCGTGTCCCATGCGTTGACCAGCAACGTGCATCCGCTGGAGCTGGCATTCGAGCACCGGAACTATCTCGCCTTGCTCGGTGTGATCCTGGCGCTGGTCCAGCCGCTGCAGGCAGTGCTGAGGCCGCTCACCAAGGAGGCGCGCGCGCTTGTGGTGGCTCTTCCATTGGCATTCGTGGGTGCCATGGGGTGGGTGCAAGCCAATTCGTGGGGCGAGCCGTTCCACTTGGCGCTGACCCTGACCACGCGTAACCCTGACTCCGCGCGCGCAGGCTACGAGTACGGGCGTACCCTCCTCAGGCTGGCGAACAACGACCCTCAGGCACCGGGATGGTCAATGGCGATCCGTGAATTCGAACATGCCGCCGCCCTGCCGCATTCGTCGCCCCTGGCTGATCAGGCCTTGATCATCTTGCAGAGCCGGGAAGGCGCTGTCGTGCCCGATCTGGTCTGGAAGCGATTCGCAGAGAAGCTGGCCAGACATGCTGCAGGCCCGCAGGAACTCAGCGCTCTGGAAGGCGTGGTCGAGTGCCGGGTAGCGGGAAAGTGCCATTTCGCCGACGAGGGGCACTTGTTCTCAGTGCTGGCCGCAACTGTCCAGGCCAACCCGCAGTCCTCCAGGTTGAGGGCGCTATACGCCAACTACGCGTTCAATGTGATGGGCGACCGTGAGTTGGCGATGCGCATGGTGCGCGAGGCGGTTCTGCTTTCGCCGCAGGACGCCGGATATCGCAGTTGGCTGGTCCGGATGGGGTTGGCATCAAACTTGCTTGAGAAGGGCGAGGCGGAGGGGGCCTTGGGAGTGCTGAGCGCGTCCAATGGCCGGGGAGCCTACGAGCAGGATATCCGTGGACTACGGCACTGGTTGGCCGGTCAAGAACATTCAAGGGGAAAGCAATGAGGCAACGTGGGTTTACGTTGATCGAACTGATGATCGTCGTGGCGATCATCGCCATTCTCGCGGCCATTGCGTTGCCCGCGTATCAGGATTATGTCGCCCGGGCCCAGGTCGCCGAGGGCTTCTCCCTGTCCACCGGAGCAAAGGAAGCCATCGCGACGTATTACTCCGATCACGGGCAGTTCCCGGCCGACAATCTGGCCGCCGGCATGGCGCCGCCTGCCTCTGTCAGCGGCAACTATGTGCGCTCGGTGACCGTGGGTACACGTGGCGCCATTGATGTGGAGTTCTCCGGCTCGGCCAGTGCCAAAATCGCGGGCCAGATACTCACCCTGGCCGCGACCGATTCCAATGGCAGCATCAACTGGAGTTGCGGTGGGCTGGAAGGAAAGTACCTGCCGTCATCGTGCCGCTGACCACGTCGCAAGGGATCGGGGCGGCCACAAGGAAAGAAAAGGGCCCCCGTGGGCGGGCCCGTTCTGATTGAATAGGCAGGGGCGTGCCGCCCGGTCGGGAAACCTGTCAAACGTGATCTCTCAAGGCTTGCTGAAGTCGACGCTGGTCACCACGCTGGTGCTGGCCATCCGGCTGTTGGCCCAGGCGGCCTCACTCATCCTGCTGGCCCGATTGTTGGGTGCCGATCGCTTCGGCATGTATGCAGGCATTGCAGCGGCCAGCGTTTTCCTGGCGGGCTTTGCCACGTTCGGCACCCATCTGACGTTGCTCAGGGACGCGTCCCGGCAGCAGCAGGACGTCCGCACCGCGTTGGCGACGGCGCTTGGCACGACGATGGCGTGCGGCGCTGGGCTCGCAGTACTGTTTGTCTCGGTGTCAACCGGATTCTACCCGCTGGGGGCGGGGACGATACTCCTGTTGGCCGTCGCCGAGCTGGTCGTGCAACCGTTGATCGTTATTCTTGCGGTTCCGCACCACGCTGCAGGAAAACCGGCGCGGGCACAGGCCATTCTCCTGTCGGCCCTGGTCCTGCGCGCACTCTGGATCGCCTTCCTCTCCCTGTTCGTTCCCGCAGCCACCCTGTCCACGTACATCGCCGGACACTTGGCATGCGGCATTCTTGCGCTGCTCGCCGCGGCATGGGTGTTGCCGGTGCCGCTGCCGGGGCTGCGGGATGTTCGATTTCTGGATCGCCCCCGGTGGCGAGAGAATGGCGGTTATGCCGTGCTGGCCGCCACGGCCGCCGCGCCCAGCGAGGTGGACAAGACCTTGGCCAGCAAAGTGTTGTCCCCGTTGGACGCGGGCAGCTATGCAGCATCGGCGCGTATTGCCGCGGCGATGGTGATGCCGGTCGTGGCGCTGATGTTGTCCTTGATTCCCTTGCTTTACCGGCGCTCGTCGACGGATGAGCGGGCGCAATCGGATGCAATGCTGTTCTGGGCGACGGCCGCCTACGGCGTACTCGCCGGCCTCATTCTGTTCCTGCTCTCTCCGGCGATCTCCCTGTTGTTCGGGACCTCGTATGTGGGCCTGGCTGACTACATCGCCTGGTTCGCGCTGATTGTTCCCGGCATGTGTCTGAGGCTCTCTGCCGTCAACCTTCTGATGACAATGGATTTGCCTTGGCGGCGCGCGGGGGTGGAGATGATCGGCGCTGCGACCCTGGCGGTTCTCGTGCTCGTCCTTGCAAGATCGGCGGTCGCCTCGCCTGTCCTGGTGGCAGTTGGCATCGTGGAGTATGGGATGGCCGCGACGGGATGGATGATGGTCAGTGCCGCCAAGCGGTCGTCCAACCGCCTTGTCAGGTCTTAGCTGCGGGCGTCAGATGCCGCATGCGCCCGGTAGAAATGTCCCACGCCGCAATGAGCGCACCCTGCACGGGTGCCATCGAGCGAGCGCGAACCGAGCGGAGGATGGCGCGCAAGGGAAGGAGGATGCAGCGCGCGCACAATGCGATACACCGCCTGACGCGTGAGCGCGGGTACAACGCCCGTGCCAGCAACCAGTGGGCGCGATTGACATGGTACTCATAGAACAGCGAGCCCCTGCGCGCGCTGGCCGAACCTTCGTGCTCGATGCAGGCGTTCGCGGTCGGCACCAGTTGGCGACCTTCCGCGCGCAATCGCGCAGAGAGTTCGACGTCCTCGCCATAGAAGAAGAATCGCGGGTCGAAGAGACCTGGTCCGATGGCCGCTGGCGCCAGCAGTAGGCAGGCGCCCGTGAAGTATGGCGTAGAGCCGAACCATGGATGTTGCAGTATGAGGCCCAGCAAAGGGTGGTAGTGCCGGATTGGAGAGAGCGTTTGCCCTGATTCGCTCACCATCGGGGCGGTCATTGCTGCCCCCCGTTGCAGGGTTTCCAGCATGGCTGGAAGCGCCGAGGGGGGCAGGCGTGCATCTGAATTGATCAGCAGGACCGCGGACGCCTGGTTGGCGTCCAGCCGCGTGAGGGCAAGGTTGATGGCGGCGCCAAACCCCAGGTTATGCGACGGCTCCAGAAAGATGATGCTGGCGTCTTCAGGGCTGTCCAGGCATGCGCGCAGGCGCTTCAACGACACCCCTCCATCCTCTGAGTTGTCGACGAGGATGATCCGGTCGATGCCGGCGGCGTGTAGTGACCTGAGGCACGCAAGGGTCCGCTCCTCGGTTCTGAAGTTGAGGACGATGGCCGTTGTTTTCACGTCGCGGCCTTCCTGCGGGCAACGATGATGGTCTCCTCGCTGTAGCGCGGTGAGAGGCTTGCCAAGGCATCAGCGATCGGCTTGAACAGCCTCCGCCAACCTGCGCGCCGCCCTGTTTCCCGCTCGAAGATTCGACTCGACTCTCCCCACAGTCCGGGGCTCTGGAGGCCGCGGCGTAGGCAGCGTATGTCCTCGAACCCCGCCGCCGACAGCCATCGCTTCAGTACGCGCTGATCGGGAATGGCCAGGTGGAACGGTGGGTGGAGGCCTTTCCATCCGGCGCCGAACACGCCTATGCCGATTGCAGACGGATTCGGCAAGCCCATCCACAGCACTCCGCCGGGCTGAAGCAGCGTGTGGAGCCGTGCGATCAGATGCGCCGGGTCTTCCACGTGTTCGATCACGTGATTGAGCGTGATCACATCAAACCTGAGTGGGTCCAGGGACGGATCAAACGCATCGCCGTGGAGCACGTCCAGCCCTTCCTTCCGGCACAGCTCGGCAGCTGCCTGGTCCGGCTCGCAGCCGGAGCATTGCAGGCCCATTTCCATTGCACGACGAAGGAACTCACCATTGCCGCAACCGACATCCAGAAGGCGCTTGCCGCTGTGGCAGAAGTTCTTCGGGATGTTCCGCCCATGTACATTCAGCATCCAGGCCACCGGAGGCACCAATGCAAACAGGGCGCCGCCTGCGCGGGAATAGTGGGGCCGATCCACGCCAAAGCGGATCCTCAGGTAGCCATTGATCCAGCGCTGCTTCCAGGCCGTGGATTCACCTTCCGATGACTCGACCGGCGCGTGGTGAGTGAAGTACTCCGCGTACGCACGCGGCAATGACTCGGTGTCGGGACGGTCGCGGAGGTAAAGGGATCGGCAGATGCTGCACCGATCGTAGTGCCAGATGTCACTGAACTGGGCTTCATCATCCGCCCGCACGAACACATCGGGTGTACCGGCTGGCGCGCCGGTGCAGAGCGGGCATCGATTGACTTGGATGCGCTGGCCCTTGGACCAGTCGTCAGCGCTCATGCTCACGCAAGCAACTCCGAATACAGGGCAATGTGCGCATCAATGAAGCGATCGATTGCGAACAGGCGATTGACCTTGCCAGGTGCGTGGGCCGCGATCGTTTCCGATACGGTTGGGCTGTCGGTCAAACGGCGGATCGTTGCAGCAAAGTGGGCCGGATCCCCCGCACGGCAGAGTAGTCCGTCAACACGATCGGTGATGATTTCAGGGAGGGACGATGCATCGGAGGCAACAACGGCCGTCCCACATGCCATCGCCTCCGCGACGGCCAGCCCAAACCCTTCGAGCCTGCTTGGAAACAGAAACACGTCGGCTTGCTGAAGTTCGCCTACCAGTTCTGATTCGCTCAAGCGGCCAAGCGCGACGGTCTCCGTATCCAGCCCCCACCGCCTGGCCTGTTCTCTAGTGCCGGTGTGCCGCAACTGAAACCCGGCCCCCAGATGCTGCATGATCGGGGCCAACAGGTCCGAGCCCTTGCGGGTGGACCAGCTGCCCACATAGAGGATTCTGACCGGACCGTCCCGCCTGGCATCGGACGTCGGCGGCCGGAAGATGGTCGTATCGACCCCATTGTGGATCACGGTCAGGTTGTTGGTGCCGAAGCGGGCCCGCGTTTGATCTGCCGTGAACTGGCTGACCGCCACCGCCGTGTTGGCACGTTCCAGCGCCAATCGCTCCACGTGCGCGATCCATGCCCGATGATAGATTGAGCGAGCGATGCCCTTATGGATTCCCGGTGTCTTGGCGTGGACACAATGGTGGCTCGTGGCCACCACCGGGAGACTGCCTTCATAGAAGCGCCGGTGTAGCCAGGTATTGATGTGGAGGATGTTGGCCCACTGGGGCACTGGCGGCTTGCGCACGGTCCAGGGCAGGTATTCCGCCCGTGGGTCGATCCACGCGATCTCCGCACGGAGACCGTTGGCCTTCAACCCTTCACAGAGCGTTCGGGTGAACTGATCGGTACCGGTGTTGGTTCTGATGGTTGGAAACCAGATGGCAGGCTTTCTTGCGCCAATGGCGTCCGAGGGCTCGCGGTCGCCGTTGGCGCGCCGATCAGAACCTGTCTGCTGCGCAGCCATATCCCTATTGCTCATGATTGAACGCCAGGCCGAGTACGTCGCGGATCTGGCGGCCGAAGGCATCCCAGCCAAACCCGGTGGCGAACGCCTGCATCGGTGGGGCAGGCAAGGGGGCGCCGATCGCGCGGACGACCGCGCGGGCAAAGCCGATGCTGTCGCCCGGTTCCACCAGGGCGCCGGAGATGCCATCCGCGACCGCGTCAGCCACCCCGCCGGAAGCATAGGCCACGGTGCCCAGGCCGTGCGCGGCCGCTTCGATGGCCACCATGCCGAATCCTTCCGGATCGGTGGGGTGCGAACGCACCGGAAACACGTGCACCGTTGAGGTGTGCATCGCGATGGAGAGTTCCTCATCGCTCAGTTCGCCGAGGAATCGCACCTGCTCGCGGGCTGCCGGCGGGGCACTGGCCAGGACCTGGGCCGGCGACAACGCTTCCGAGCCGAGTGCCTGGCTGGCCACGCCGCCGACGACCACCAGGGTTGCCTGAGGATGGGACTCCAGTACCCGGGGGAGTTCATCCCGGACAAACTCGAGCAGTCCCTTGCGCCGGGTCAGGCGACCGACCGAGAGCATGATCGGGCCGGTTCCCAGCCCGTGGCGCTGGCGGAAGGCACGGGCATCGGCTGCCCGGCGATCAACATCGGGTAGGCCCGGAAGGGTCGTGCCGGGATGCACGATGTGGATGCGTGCTGGCGCTATTCCAGCCTCGATGGCCAACGTGGCGGTGGCGCGGCTGTTGACCACGACCCGGTCCAGCCGGCGCAGCACCGGCAGCCAGAGGCGTCGATACACGGCGTTGTCCACGCTGATGTCCAGGCCATGCAGATAACCCACGCAGCGTCCGCCGAAGAGTCGGCTGGCCAGCCAGACAGGGGGCGCGGTCAGGCCACTGCCGGCCAGATAGATGTTTGGCCGGTAGCGCATGCCCAGCGCGAGGGTGTGCCAGAGCGCGCCCAGCATGAAACGCCACAGCGGCCGCAATGGCGCTTCGCGCAGGGACGCGCCAGGCGGGGCCAGGGCGGCCGCACCCTGCGGCCCCACTGTCTGGACATCGGCTACGCGTTGCAGCTGCTGCAGCAGGTGCCAGTTGAGGCGCTCCATGCCGCCCTGCAACGGCGGCAGATTGCGGGTAAGCAGCAGCAGACGCGCCCGCTGCGGCAGCGCCCCGCTCACTCCCGGTCCCGCCCGTCCCGCGCCGCCAGGTAGGTCAGCCCGGTGATCTGCTCGGAGATCAGCCCGATCAGGAAGATGATCACTGCAGCGCTGAACAGCAGGGTGCTCATGTTGGTGAAGCGGTGCATGGTGGCGAAGGTGTAGCCGTAATACCCCAGGCCGAGGGTGAAAAAGCCCACCGCAATGGGCGCAAACAGCTTCAGCGGCGAGTACAGGGTGGCGATCTTGAAGATGATCAGCAGGAAGCGGATGCCGTCCTTGATCGGGCGGATGTGGCTGCCGTTGCCGACCCGCCTGGCCACCGGGATCGGCACGTAGGCCACCGGATAGGCGCTGCGGAAGAAGGCCATGGTGCTGGTGGTGGGGTAGCTGAAGCCGTTGGGCAGCAGGTGCAGGAACTCGCGGAAGCGGTGCGCGCGGGCGGCGCGGAAGCCGGAGGTGAGGTCCAGGATCCTGAATCCGGTCATGCGGCTGGCCAGCCAGTTGTAGAAGCGGTTGGCCAGGCCACGGTGGACGCTGGCCTGGCCGCTGCTGTCGCGCGCGCCGACGACCATGTCATAGCCTTCGGCGAGCGTGCCGAGCAGGGCCTGGATGTGGGCCGGGTCGTGCTGGCCGTCGGCGTCCATGAACACCAGGATGTCGCCGCTGGCGGCACGGGCGCCGCGCTTGATCGCCGCGCCGTTGCCCATCGAGTACGGGCTGGACAGGACCTTGGCGCCGTGGCTGCGGCCGATCTCGGCGGTGGTGTCGGTGGAGCCGTCGTCGACCACGATCAGTTCGGCGTGCGGATAGAGCTGGCGCAGTGCCGGCAAGGTACGGAGCAGGCCTTCTGCTTCGTTCTTGGCGGGCAGGATGATGCTGATACGTTCCACGTTGTTTCCCCGGTTTCCCCGCGCCAATGTTAACCCGCCGCCCCTGCCGGCGGGGGCGGCCGGCCGGGCCGGAAGGCAAGATCGAGGCACCTGCACGACCCCGCCCCTCCCGCAATGCAGTAATCTTCCGCCTATGACATGGGGAGCTTGCATCCAATGAATGCCGTGGTTACTGCCAATCTCGTCGGGATCACCGGCATCGCCCGCCGCCTGGTCCAGGACGGCGCGCTGGACGAAGCCACCGCGCGCGATGCGATGGCCAAGGCCAGCGCGGCCAAGCAGCCGTTGCCGCAGTACTTCGCCGAGAAGAAGCTGGTCACGGCCGCACAGCTGGCCGCGGCCAATGCGCTGGAGTTCGGCATGCCGCTGCTGGACGTGACGGTGTTCGACAGCGCCCAGAATGCGATCAGCCTGGTCAGCGAGGAGCTGCTGCGCAAGCACCACGTGCTGCCGCTGTTCAAGCGCGGCGGCAAGCTGTTCGTGGGCACCAGCGATCCGACCCATTCGCTGGACGAGATCAAGTTCCACACCAACCTGGTGGTGGAGCCGATCCTGGTCGACGAGGAGCAGATCAAGCGCACCCTGGAGCAGTGGCAGTCCCGGCACGACACCCTCGGCTCAACCCTGGGCGGCGACGACGAGGGCATGGGCGACCTGGACGTGTCCGCCGGCGACGAAGAGGGCGGTGCCAGCGACTCGGGCGTGGACGCCAAGGGCGATGACACCCCGGTGGTGAAGTTCGTCAACAAGGTGCTGGTGGATGCGATCCGCAAGGGCGCCTCGGACATCCACTTCGAGCCCTATGAAGACGACTACCGGGTCCGGTTCCGTATCGACGGCCTGCTCAAGAACGTGGCCAAGGCCCCGGTCAAGCTCAACCAGCGCATCGCCGCGCGCCTGAAGGTGATGTCGCAGCTGGACATCGCTGAAAAGCGCGTCCCGCAGGACGGTCGCATCAAGCTCAACCTGTCCAAGACCAAGCAGATCGACTTCCGTGTCAGCACCCTGCCGACCCTGTTCGGCGAGAAGATCGTGCTGCGTATCCTGGATGGCAGCGCGGCCAAGCTGGGCATCGACAAGCTGGGCTATGAGACCGAGCAGCAGCGTCTGTTCCTGGAGGCGATCCACAAGCCCTACGGCATGGTGCTGGTGACCGGCCCGACCGGTTCGGGCAAGACCGTGTCGCTGTATACCGCGCTGGGCATCCTCAACGATGAGACGCGCAACATCTCCACCGCCGAGGATCCGGTGGAAATCCGCCTGCCCGGCGTCAACCAGGTGCAGCAGAACGTCAAGCGCGGCATGACCTTCGCCGCGGCGCTGCGGTCGTTCCTGCGCCAGGATCCGGACATCATCATGGTCGGCGAAATCCGCGACCTGGAAACGGCCGAAATCGCGATCAAGGCCGCCCAGACCGGCCACATGGTGCTGTCCACGCTGCATACCAACGATGCACCGCAGACCATCGCGCGCCTGATGAACATGGGCATCGCCCCGTACAACATCACCAGCTCGGTGACCCTGGTGATCGCCCAGCGCCTGGCGCGGCGCCTGTGCAGCAACTGCAAGCGACCGGTGGAACTGCCGGAAAACGCATTGCTGGCCGAGGGATTCACCCAGGCACAGGTCGATGCGGGCATCCGCCTGTACGAGCCGGTGGGCTGCGATGAGTGCACCGAGGGCTACAAGGGCCGTACCGGTATCTACCAGGTGATGCCGATGAGCGATGAGATTTCGGTGATCGTGCTCGCCGGTGGCAACGCGATCCAGATCGCCGAGGCCGCGCAGAAGGCGGGTGTGCCGGACCTGCGCCAGTCGGCGCTGGTCAAGGCGGCCGCGGGAACCACCAGCCTGGCCGAGATCAACCGCGTGACCAAGGACTGATCGACGCCGGGTATGGCATGAGACAAGGCCCGCATCTGCGGGCCTTGTCGTATGGGCGTGGCCCTCAATCCATCCCGAGCTTCTTCAGCTTGTAGCGCAGCGCCCGGAAGGTGATGCCCAGTTGCGCGGCCGTGCGCGTCTTGTTCCAGCGGTTTTCCTCCAGCGCCTTCTGGATCGCGGTGCGCTCCATCTGCTCGATGTAGGAGGGCAGGGCGCCATTGCCGGCGGGCAGGTCGACCACGGCTTCTTCCTGCACGGCCGCGCTGCCACTGCCGTGGCGTGTGCTGCCCGGCTGCGGCAGGCGCAGGTCGCTGGCGCCGATGCTGTCCGCTTCGGCCAGGGCCAGGGCACGCTCGAGGATGTTCTCCAGCTCGCGCACGTTGCCCGGGAAGTGGTACTGCGCCAGCGCATCCAGCGCCGAGGGCGCCAGCAGCGGGGTGGCGCGTTCGTGGGTGCGGGCCAGCCGCGCCAGGATCGAGGCGGCCAGCTGCGGCAGGTCGCTGCGGCGCTCGCGCAGCGGCGGCACGCGCAGTTCGATCACGTTGATGCGGTAGTACAGGTCATGGCGGAAGCGACCGTCCTCGACCAGCTCGCCCAGGTCCTTGTGGGTGGCCGAGAGGATGCGCACGTCCACCGGCACCTCGGTGGCCGAGCCGACCGGGCGGATCGATTTTTCCTGGATGGCGCGCAGCAGCTTGACCTGCATCTGCAGCGGCAGTTCGGCCACCTCGTCCAGGAACAGGGTGCCGCCATGCGCGGCCTGGAACAGCCCAGGCTTGTCGGCGTGGGCGCCGCTGAAGCTGCCCTTTTTGTGCCCGAAGAACTCGCTTTCCATCAGCTCGGAGGGGATCGCGCCGCAGTTGACCGGCACGAACGGGCCGGCGGCGCGCGCGCTCTGCGCGTGGATGGTGCGGGCGACCAGCTCCTTGCCCACCCCGGATTCGCCCAGGATGTAGACCGGCGCCTGGCTGCGCGAGACCTTGGCGATCGTGCTGCGCAGGGCATCCATGGCCGGCGACTCGCCGAGCAGGCGCGCGGCCTGCTCGCTGGCCAGGGCGACCGGGACCACGCGTTCGCTGTTGTTGAGTTCCAGCGCGTGCTTGACCAGCCCACGCAGCACGGCGATATCGACCGGTTTGCTGACGAAATCGAAGGCGCCGGCCTTCAGGGCTTCCACGGCCAGGTCCATGCTGCCGAAGGCGGTGATCATCGCCACCGGCGTGCGCGGATAGTGCTGGGCGATTTCGGTGACCAGCTCGATGCCGTTGCCATCGGGCAGCCGCATGTCGGTGATGCACAGGTCGTAGGGATTGCTGGCCAGCAGCTCGCGGGCTTCGGCGAGGTTGGCTGCGGTACTGATGCGAAGGCCCATCCGGCCCAGGGTCAGCACCAGCAGTTCGCGGATGTCACGTTCGTCGTCGACGACGAGGGCGCTGCGGTTTTCGTTCATATGGGGGAAAGATAGCCGAGGGCGGTTGTATCCGACAAATGTTTGACGGTGGGGAAAGCCGGCATGCGCCCGTTCATTGCGGCAGCATGGTGTGGGGGCCGGGCAGGACCAGGCGGAAGCAGGCGCCGCCGGCCGGGACCGATACGTACTCCAGGTTGGCCTGGTTGGCCCGGCACAACTCGCGTGCGATATACAGGCCCAGCCCGGTGCCGTGCTCGGAGGTGGTGAAGAACGGGCGGAACAACTGGCTGGCCACGGTCTCGGGGATGCCCGGGCCGCGGTCCATGACGTCGATCACCGCAGCCCGGTCCTGGCGCGCCACGCGCAGCCGCACCCGCGCCGGTTCCTGGCCGATCCGGCCGTACTTGAGCGCGTTGTGGACCAGCACGGTGAGGATCTGGTGCAGGTGGCGCGGGTCGATCAGGGCGTGCACCGAGGTTTCGGTGATGATCGGCTCGACGCTGTCGGTCTCCAGGCTCAGGCCCTGCTTGTACTCCAGCACGAAGCGGCGCACGAAGGCGGCCAGGTCCAGGTTTTCCGGGTTGGCGCGTTCGCGTCGGGCCAGCCCGAGCACGCTTTCGACGATGCCATTGGTGCGCTGGCACTGCTGGTGGATGATCTGCAGCAGGCGGCGGTCGGTATCGCCGATGGCGGTGGATTCCTCCAGCAGCTGGGCGGCGTAGTTGATCGCCGCCAGCGGGTTGCGGATCTCGTGGGCCAGGCTGGCCGAGAAGCGTCCCATCGCCGACAGCGTCAGCGATTCGGCGCGGCGCGAGACCACGCTGGAGTCGTCCAGGAACACCAGCGTCAGGTCGCTGCCGGCCAGCAGGCGGGCGAACCGCGGCTGCACCTCGGGCTGGTCCGGGGACAGCTGCAGCGGGGTTTCCTCATTGGTCCAGCCGTTGCGCCAGCGCTGCAGGCGCCGGCTCAGGTCCGGCGCGGCACTGCCCAGCTCCAGGCGTCCGCTGCCGCCGTTGCCCTCGGCATCGCCGATCAGCGTGGAGGCCGCCTCGTTGGCCAGGGTGATCCGGTTGGCGCCGTCGACCACCAGCACGCCGGTGCGCATGCGGCGGATGATGAGTTCGTTGATCTCGAACAGGTTGGCGACCTCGTCGCCGCGCTGGTTGGCCAGCTGCTGGTTGCGGCGGGCGCGGTTGCCGACCTGGTAACTGACGAAGGCCAGTGCCAGGTAGCTGGTGATGAACATGGCCAGCTCGGCCAGGGTGCGGGTGGGGTCGTCGCCTTCCAGCAGCTTCCACACGTAGCCGCCGGCGGTGGCCGCACTGGCGGTCAGCGCGATGCCCATGCCCAGGCTGAGCGGCAGCAGGGTGGCCGCGGCGGCCACGTTGAACAGCAGCGACATCGAGATGCCGGCGCTGGCACCGGGCAGGGCGTGGGCCAGCAGGGTGGCGGCGACGATGTCCACGGCGACCCCGCCGACCACGATCGGGCGCAGCCAGCGTTCGTTGCGGCCCACGCCCAGGATCAGCAGCGACAGCAGCAGGTAGGCGCCGCCGACCCAGGCGGCCAGGCGCGGGTGGTCGGCCACGCCGACCAGCGAGCTCAACGGGCTGAACAGCAGGGCGGCGATCACCGCGGCGATCAGCACCCGGTAAAGGGCAAAGAAGTACAGCTCCCGCCGCGGAATCGATTCGATGCGGTCGATCAGTGAAGCGCTGGGTGACACGCCGGAACTCCCCTTCTGGCTGCCCTGGTGGAGACGAGCCACGCGGCTGCCTATCAGCGGCCCGGGCCCGCTCCGCTGAGCGTCCAGTATAGGCAAGCCGGCCTGCCGGCGGGGCCGGCCAACGGCGCCTGGCCGCGCATTTGGCCCGACCGCGCCCCGGCGATGACGCCCGGCGTGCGCCGCAACTGCCTGAATGGAGGTGGAAAAATGCCCGCCCGTCGGCGCGGTCACCCACAGCTTTGCGCCTGCGCGCCGGCTCGTCCACAATAGTGGGCCCGCCGCGGTCCGTACCGGCGCCCCGTGAGGGAGCCCTGGAGATGCGTGCGGTCGTTCCTATTCCCACGGTGACGCATGAATTTCCACGAATACCAGTCAAAACAACTGCTTGCCGAGTACGGCATTCCCGTCCCGGCCGGCAAGGTCGCGGCGACCCCGGATGAAGCAGTTGCAGCGGCCAACGCCCTGGGCCAGGGCCCCTGGATGGTCAAGGCGCAGATCCACGCGGGCGGCCGCGGCAAGGCTGGCGGCGTCAAGTTCTGCAAGACCACCGACGATGTGAAGGCCGCTGCGGCCAAGATGCTCGGCACCAAGATGGCCACCTACCAGACCGCCGGCGTCGAGCTGCCGGTCAACCTGGTGCTGGTGACCACCGCCGGCGAGATCGTCAAGGAACTGTACCTGTCGGTCCTGGTCGACCGCGGCACCAAGACCATCACCTACATCGCCTCGTCCGAAGGCGGCGTGGAGATCGAGCAGGTCGCGGCCGAAACCCCGGAGCTGATCCACTCGCTCAACGTCGATTTCGTTGAAGGCGTGCAGGGTTACCACGGTCGTGATTTCGGCTTCAAGCTGGGCCTGACCGCCAAGCAGGCCGGCCAGTTCGCCAGCATCATGGTGAACCTGTACCGCCTGTTCAACGAAAAGGACCTGGCCCTGGTTGAAATCAACCCGCTGGCGATCCTGGACGACGGCAACCTGTACGCGCTGGACGGCAAGTTCGACAGCGACGACAACGCCGCGTTCCGTCAGAAGGCCCTGGTCGCCATGCGCGACAAGACCCAGGAAGATCCGACCGAAGTGATCGCTTCGGAGCTGGACATCAACTACGTCACCATGGACGGCAACATCGGCTGCATGGTCAACGGCGCAGGCCTGGCCATGGCCACCATGGACGTCATCAAGCTCAACGGCGGCGAGCCGGCGAACTTCCTGGACGTGGGCGGCGGTGCCAACAAGCAGCGCGTCATCGAAGCCTTCAAGCTGATCCTGTCCTCGGACAAGGTCGAAGGCATCTTCGTCAACATCTTCGGCGGCATCGTCCGCTGCGACATGATTGCCGAAGGCATCATCGCCGCTGTGAAGGAAGTGGGCGTCAAGGTTCCGGTCGTGGTGCGCCTGGAAGGCACCAACGTGGAAGAAGGCAAGCAGCTGCTGCGTGACAGCGGCATGGCCATCATCCCGGCTGACAACATCAACGACGGTGCGAAGAAGATCGTCGAAGCTGTCAAGAACGCCGCCTGATACCGACACCAAGGAATTCCCATGTCTGTTTTGATTAACAAGAACACCAAGGTGATCGTGCAGGGCTTCACCGGCCAGCAGGGCACCTTCCACGCCACTCAGATGATCGAGTACGGCACCCAGGTTGTTGGCGGCGTGACCCCCGGCAAGGGCGGCACCACCCACATCGACCTGCCGGTCTTCAACACCGTTGCCGACGCCGTGCAGAGCACCGGCGCCAACGCTTCGGTCATCTACGTGCCGCCGCCGTACGCGGCTGACGCGATCCTGGAAGCGGCCGCTGCCGGCATCCAGGTCATCGTATGCATCACCGAAGGCATCCCGGTGCTGGACATGCTGCGCGTCAAGAACGTGCTGACCCGCTCGCATCCGGACACCGTGCTGATCGGGCCGAACTGCCCCGGCGTGATCACCCCGGGCGAATGCAAGATCGGCATCATGCCGGGCCACATCCACAAGCCGGGCAAGATCGGCATCGTGTCGCGTTCGGGCACCCTGACCTATGAAGCGGTCAAGCAGACCACCGAAGTCGGCCTGGGCCAGTCCACCTGCATCGGCATCGGTGGTGACCCGATCAACGGCCTGAACTTCGTCGACTGCCTGAAGCTGTTCAACGAAGATCCGCAGACCGAAGGCATCATCATGGTCGGCGAAATCGGCGGCGACGCTGAAGAAGCCGGTGCCGAGTACATCAAGAACCACGTGAAGAAGCCGGTCGTCGGTTTCATCGCGGGCGCCTCGGCGCCGGCCGGCAAGCGCATGGGCCACGCCGGTGCGATCGCATCGGGCGGCAAGGGCACCGCCGAAGGCAAGTTTGCCGCCATGGAAGCTGCTGGCGTCGTCACCGTGCGTTCGCCGGGCGACCTGGGCGCTGCCATCGCCAAGCTGGTGAAGTAAAACGCCGGCCGCACCGCGGCCGACGTCCCGGTAGAGCCGACCGTTGGTCGGCTGCCAGAAAGGCCGCCTCCGGGCGGCCTTTCTGCGTCTGCACCCGCCCGCGCCGATGAACCCCCTCCACGCATGGCGTGGATCTACAATGAGCGCATTGCAACTACAGGCTGGACCTACATGGCTTCGATCCGCATCGCGATGGCGCAGTTTGATTTCCCGGTGGGCGCGGTGGCGCAGAACACCGACAACATCATCGCGATGATCGCCGAGGCGCGCGATGAGTACGGCGCCGAGCTGGTGGTGTTCCCGGAGCTGGCCATCAGCGGCTACCCGCCGGAGGACCTGCTGCTGCGCCCGGGCTTCCTGTACGACTGCCAGCAGGCGCTGGAGCGGATCGCCGTGGCGGCCACCGGCATCGTGGCGGTGGTGGGCTGGCCGCAGGCGGCCGGCGCGGTGGTCTACAACGCGGCCAGCGTGCTGCGCGATGGCAAGGTCGCGCACACCTACCGCAAGCGCGAGCTGCCCAATTACGCGGTGTTCGACGAGCGCCGTTACTTCGACGTGGACCCCGATGGCGGCAGCTGCGTGTTCGAGCTCAACGGCGTGCCGGTGGGCGTGCTGGTGTGCGAGGACCTGTGGTTCGCCGAGCCGCTGGCTGACACCGTGCGCGAAGGCGCGCAGCTGGTGGTGGTGCCCAACGCCTCGCCCTACGAGCGCGGCAAGCATGCCCAGCGCGATGCCCTGCTTGCCGAGCGCACCCGTGAGAGCGGGGCGGCGATCGCCTACCTCAACGTGGTCGGCGGCCAGGACGCGCTGGTGTTCGACGGTGCCTCGGTGGTGGCCGATGGCGATGGCACCGTGCACCCGGCCGCTGCCGCGTTCACCGACCAGTGGCTGGTGGTGGACTACGACGCCGATACCCGCCGCTTCCTGCCGCGCGAATGGATCGACGACGGCGATGAAAGCATGGATGCGCTGGCCTGGCGCGCGGTGACCCGCGGCATCCAGGACTATTGCCGCAAGAACGGTTTCAAGAAGGTGTGGCTGGGCCTGTCCGGCGGCATCGACTCGGCCCTGGTGCTGGCCATGGCAGTGGATGCGCTGGGTGCGGACAACGTCACCGCCGTGCGCCTGCCGTCGCGCTATACCGCCGACATGTCCAACGACCTGGCGGCCGAGCAGTGCCGCGCGCTGGGCGTGAAGCTGGACGCGGTCTCGATCGAGCCGGTGTTCGAAGGCCTGATGGCCGCGCTGGGACCGATGTTCGACGGCCAGGCGGCGGATGTGACCGAAGAGAATCTGCAGTCGCGCAGCCGTGGCGTGATCCTGATGGCGCTGTCCAACAAGTTCGGCGGGCTGTTGCTGACCACCGGCAACAAGAGCGAGTACGCGGTCGGCTATGCCACGATCTACGGCGACATGTGCGGCGGCTATGCCCCGCTCAAGGACCTCTACAAGACCGAAGTGTTCGGCCTGTCCAAGTGGCGCAACACGGTCGGCGGTGCCCCGGTGATCCCGCCGGCGGTGATCAGCCGGCCGCCGTCGGCCGAACTGCGCGCCAACCAGACCGATCAGGATTCGCTGCCGGCCTACGACGTGCTGGACGGCATCCTGTACCGCTACGTGGACCAGGAGCAGTCGCGCGAGGAGATCGTGGCCGCCGGGTATGCCGCCGAGGTGGTGGACCGGGTGCTGCGCCTGGTGCGCACCAGCGAGTGGAAGCGCCACCAGGCTGCGCCGGGGCCGAAGGTCTCGCGCCGCGCGTTCGGGCGTGAACGGCGCTATCCGATCAGCAATGGCTACAAGGGGTAAGGCGCCGAGGGCCGGCCCCGGCGGGCGGCCCTGGATCCACCGGACGCGGTGGCGAAGGACCAAAAAAAAGGCCCCTTTCGGGGCCTTTTCCTTACTTGCGTTCCAGCGTCGCGTTGCGCTGGCCGGTGCTGGCGGACTTCTCGCCGGCAAACGGGTTGAGCTTGCGGATCATCCACGGATACTTGGGCCAGTTGCCGGCCAGCCACGGGTGCTGCGGCTCGTTCAGCTCCAGCACGCGACGGGCATCATCGGCCAGGGTCTTGTTGCCCAGGTGGGTATAGGCCTCGCCCAGGGCGGCCACCGCGTCGTACTGGTAGGCGCTCTGCGGGTAGGTTTCCAGCAGGTAGTTGGCGCGGCCGGCCGCCGAAACCCAGGCCTGGCGGCGCAGGTAGTACAGGGCGTTGTCCAGCTCGTGCTGGGCGAACACGTCGCGCAGCTCGATCATGCGCTTGCGCGCATCGGCGGCGTAGCGGCTGTTGGGGTAGCGGTCCACGACGATGTTGAAGTCGGCGTAGGCCTGGCGCGGGGTGGACAGGTCACGGCGGCTCGGATCCAGCGACCATACGCGGCGCAGGAATACCGTATTGCGGTTGCCGTTGGCCAGGCCGCGCAGGTAGTACAGGTAGGCGATGTTGCGGTGGGTCGGGTAGGTACGGATGAAGCGGTCCACGCTGGACACCGCGTCATCGTGCTTGCCGGCCTTGTACTGGGCGTAGGCGGTTTCGATCATCGCCTGCTCGGTGTACGGGCCATACGGGTACTGGGCGATCAGGCGCCGGAAGCTGGCCTCGGCCCCGCTCCAGTTGCCGCCTTCCATCAGGCGGTGGCTCTTCTCGTAGATCTGTTCGACCGGCTGGCCTTCATCCGGATTATCGCCCTTGGTGCCGCGGTGGCAGCCAGTGGCGACGAGGGCCAGGACCAGCAGCAGGGCGGCGGTGCGGACGGGCGCGGACAGCAAAGAGGAGCGTCGGATCATGGGGTCAGGGCGGGACGCGGCTGGAATACGAAGGGTCGATGATAGCCTAGTGGCCTGTCCTGCGACTGAAAGTGGTCGCCCGGACCCCAAAATTGTCTCCTTGCGGTGCTTTCCCCATGTCCGATAACGCTTCCGAATCCGAATCCCCCCGCCAGGCCGTGGTGCCCGATACCGCCGCTGGACGGCGCTTCGACGCCGTGCTGGCCGAGCTGTTCCCTGAATTCTCCCGCTCCAAGCTGACCGAGTGGATCAAGTCCGGCGACGTCCTGCTGGACGGCCAGACCGTGCGCGGGCGCGACCCGGTGCGCGGGGGCGAGGTGGCCAGCCTGCATGTCGTGCTCGACACCCAGACCCATGCCGAGCCGGAGGACATCGCGCTGGACGTGCTGTACGAAGACGAGCACGTGTTCGTGATCAACAAGCCGGTGGGCCTGGTGGTGCACCCCGGCGCGGGCAACCCGACCGGCACCCTGGTCAACGCGCTGCTGTTCCGCGACCCGTCGCTGTCGGTGCTGCCGCGCGCCGGCATCGTGCACCGCCTGGACAAGGACACCAGCGGGGTGATGGTGATCGCCCGCACGATCCAGGCGCAGACCGCCCTGGTGGAACAGCTTTCCGCGCGTCAGGTGCACCGCCAGTACCTGGCCATCGTGGTCGGGGCGCTGGTCTCCGGCGGCACCGCCGATGCGGCGATCGACCGCCACCCGCGCGACCGCGTGCGCATGGCCGTGCGCGAAGACGGCAAGGACGCGATCACCCATTACCGGCTGCGCGAGCGCTTCCGCGCGCACACCGCGCTGGAATGCCGCCTGGAAACCGGGCGCACCCACCAGATCCGCGTGCACATGGCCCACCTGCGCCACGCGATCGTCGGTGACCAGCTGTACGGCGGTGCGCTGAAGCTGCCCAAGGGCGCCAGCGATGAACTGGTCGCACAGCTGCGTGGCTTCAAGCGCCAGGCGCTGCACGCCGAAACGCTGGAGTTCGTGCATCCCATCACCGGTGAAACGATCAGCAACAGCGCGCCGCCGCCGGCGGACATGCTGGCGCTGATGCAGGCCCTGCGCGAAGACAGCAAGCGCTTTGCCGAACTGGAACGCGGGCGGCGCTGATGGACGCGTCGGTTCCGCTGCTGGCGGCCGACTGGCCGGCACCGCCCGGGGTGCATGCCGGCACCACCCTGCGCTACGGCGCGGGCGGCTCGGTGCCGCCGTTTGACCAGTTCAACATGGGCAACCGCTACGCGGCCGACGGCGACGACCCGGCGCAGGTGCAGCGCAACCGCGACCTGCTGCAGGCCGGCCTGGCACTGCCGTCGGCACCGCACTGGTTGCGCCAGGTGCACGGCACCAGCGTGCTGCGCGTTGATGCACCGCCGCTGGCGCAGGGCGTGGCGGTGGAGCCGACCGCCGATGCGGCGGTGACCTCGGTGCCCGGCGTGGTGCTGGCCATCCTCACCGCCGATTGCCTGCCGGTCGTACTGGCGGCCCGCGATGGCAGCGAGATCGCCGCGGCGCATGCGGGCTGGCGCGGCCTGGCCGACGGCATGCTGGAAGCCACGGTGGCGGCCATGCACACCCCGGCTGCGCAGGTGCAGGCGTGGTTGGGGCCGGCCGCAGGACCGGACCACTACGAAGTGGGCGAGGACGTGTTCGATGCGTTCGTGGCCCGCGATGCGGCCGCCGCAGCGGCCTTCGTGGCCACGCGCGCGGGACACTGGAAGGTGGATCTGTTCGCGCTGGCCAGGCGTCGCCTGCACAGCGTGGGCGTGGACCCGGCACGGGTCAGCGGCGGGCAGTGGTGCAGCATCGCCGAGCCACAGCGCTTCTATTCCCATCGCCGCGACCGTCGCACCGGGCGCATGGCCACCCTGGCCTGGATCGGGTCCTGAGCGCATGAGGTCCACGCCGGCCAGCCGGGGCGAGGCGGTGATCGTCTTCGACGGCGTCTGCGCGTTGTGCAGCCGCTGGGTGCGCTTCCTGCTGCGCTTCGACCGCAGTGGTCGCTATCGGTTCGCGGCGATGCAGGGCACCCACGGCCGGGCGCTGCTGCAACAGCATGGCCTGGACCCGGACGATCCGTTGTCGTTCCTGCTGCTGGACAACGGGCAGGCCTGGACCGATACCGATGCGATCCTGCGCGTGTTGCACGGGCTGGGGGGAGCGTGGCGGCTCAGCGGCGTGCTGCGGTTGTTGCCGGGCCGCTGGCGGGACACCGCCTACCGGGCACTGGCGCGCAACCGTTACCGCTGGTTCGGCCGGCACGACAGGTGTTATCTGCCGGCGCCGGACCAGGCCGCGCGTTTCCTGGAGTGATCGGGCGCCCGGCGTGTCTGCCAGGCCCGGCCGCCGCACTAGCCCTCCAGGGCCTGCAGGTAGGTCTGCCGCCAATGGTTGATGTCGTGCGCGCGCAGGTGTTCCATCATCGCCTGCCAGCGCTCCACGCGTTTGCGCAGGGGCATGGTGGCGGCCGTGGCGATGGCGTCGGCCACGCCGTCCAGGTCGTGTGGATTGACCAGCAGCGCCTGCTTCAGTTCGTCGGCCGCCCCGGCCAGCAGTGACAGCACCAGCACGCCAGGGTCTTCCGGGTCCTGGGAGGCCACGTACTCCTTGGCCACCAGGTTCATGCCATCGCGCAGCGGGGTGACCAGCCCCACGGCCGCGGCGCGGTAGAAGCCGGTCAGGGTGGCGTGGGTGAAGTTCTGGTTGACGTAGCGCAGGGGCGTCCAGTCCGGGGCGGCATGGCCGCCGTTGATGTGCCCGGCGATCTGTTCCAGCTGGCTGCGCAGCTGCCGGTACTCGGTGACATCCCCGCGCGAGACCGGGGCGATCTGCAGGTAGGTGAGGCTGCCATGCTGGTCCGGGTGGCGCTCCAGGTAGCGCTCAAAGCCCATGAAGCGCTCCGGCAGACCCTTGGAGTAATCCAGGCGATCCACGCCGATCGCCAGCTGGCGGTCACGCAGGCTGTTGCGCAGGTCGCGCACGGCCGGCTTGTTGGCGCCGGCCTTGGCCTGGCGCGCGATGTGGTCGGTATCGATGCCGATCGGGAACGCCGCGGCGCGGAAGCGGCGCCCGCCGGGGGCCTCCAGTTCGCCGTCGGCCAGCACCCGGCCGCCCCCGAACAGGCGCACGTAGGACTGGAAGCGATCGGCATCGCGCTGGGTCTGGAAGCCGACCAGATCGTAGGCATACAGGCTGGAGAACAGGCGCAGATGGTCCGGCATGGCCTGCAGCAGGTCGGCGGAGGGCATCGGCACGTGCAGGAAGAAGCCGATCCGGCAGCCGATGCCACGCTCGCGCAGCAGCGAGGCCAGCGGGATCAGGTGGTAATCGTGGATCCACACGATGTCGTCTTCGCGCAGCAGCGGGGCCAGCTTTTCGGCGAACAGCGCGTTGACCCGGCGGTAGGTTTCGCGGGTGGCGCGGTCGTAGTCCACCAGGTCCAGGCGGAAGTGCAGCAGCGGCCACAGGGTGCGGTTGGCGAAGCCGTTGTAGTAGCCGTCGACGTCGCGCTTGTTGAGGTCCATGGTCACATAGCGGATGTCGTCCTCCACCTGCTCGTGGAGGGTGCCGCTGTTGTCGCGGACCGATTTGCCACTCCAGCCGAACCAGACCCCGCCACGCTCCTTGAGTGCGGCCAGCAGGCCCACCGCCAGACCGCCGGCGCGCGATTCGCCGGGCACCGCGACCCGGTTGGACACCACGACCAGGCGGCTCATGACGCCTCCTGCCAGCTGCGCGACAGGCGCATCGCCGCGGTGATCAGGCCCACGTGCGAGTAGGTCTGCGGGAAGTTGCCCCAGGCTTCACCGCTGTCGAAGGCCAGGTCCTCGGAGAGCAGGCCCAGGTGGTTGCGCCGTTCCAGCAGCATCTCGAACATCTCGCGCGCCTCGTCCAGGCGACCGATGGCGGCCAGGGCATCGATGTACCAGAAGGTGCAGATGGTAAAGCTGGTTTCCGGCTCGCCGAAGTCGTCGGGGGCGACGTAGCGATACAGCGCATTGCCGTGCTTGAGGTCGCGGCCGATCGCCTCCACGGTGGCCACGAAGCGTGCGTCGTGGGCCTCGATGAAGCCGATGTCGGCCAACAGCAGCAACGAGGCATCCAGGCGGTGGCCGCCGAAGGTGTCGGTGAAGTGGCCCAGCTCGTCGCTCCACGCCTCGCGCAGGATCCGCGCGTGGATGGTGTTGGCGCGGTCGCGCCAGTAGTCCGCGCGATCATCCAGCTTGAGCCGGATGGCGATCTTGCACAGGCGGTCGCACGCGGCCCAGCACATGGCGCTGGTATAGGTATGCACTTCGGTACGGCCGCGGAATTCCCACAGGCCGGCATCGGGCACATCGTGCAGGGCAAAGGCCTGCTCGCCCAGCGGCTCCAGCCGGGCGAAGGTATGCGCATCGCCGGGGTCCTGCAGGCGCTGGTCGAAGAACAGCTGGGTGGACGCCAGCACCACGCTGCCGTACACATCATGCTGGCGCTGGACCCAGGCCAGGTTGCCGCGTCGCACCGGGCCCATGCCGCGGTAGCCGTCCAGCGAGGCTACTTCGGTCTCGTCCAGCTTGTCCTCAAAGCCGATGCCATACAGCGGCTGCAGGCTGCCGTCGGCGGTGGCCAGGTTGAAGATGTAGCCCAGGAACTGCTCCATCGTGCGGGTGGCGCCGAGCCGGTTGAGCGTGCGCACCACGAAGGCGGCGTCACGCAGCCAGCAGTAACGGTAGTCCCAGTTGCGGATGCTGCCGGGGGCCTCCGGGATCGAGGTGGTCATCGCGGCGATGATCGCGCCGCTGTCCTCGTACTGGCACAGCTTGAGGGTGATCGCACTGCGGATCACCGCATCCTGCCACTCCAGCGGAATGGACAGGTAGCGCACCCACTCACGCCAGTAGTCGCGGGTGCGCTGGAAGGACTCCTGCACGTAACCACTGAGCGAGCGGTTCAGCGATTCGTCCACGCCCAGCACCAGGTGCACCGGGTGGCCGAGCACGAAGGGAAGGCCGTCGCGCACGAAACGCAGTGGCACGTCGGTGGTCAGCCGCAGCACGTGGTCGGGCAGTTCCCAGCGGATGTGGTTGCTGCCCCAGGTGGAGGCGGGCACGCGTGCACCCCAGTCGGCCAGCGGGCGGGCGCGCACGATGATGCGCGGATTGCCGGCCAGCGGCCGCACCTGGCGGATCAGGCTGACCGGGCGATAGAAGCGCTCGTTCTGGCGCCAGCGGGGCGCGAAATCGATGATCTCCAGCGCACCGCCATGCTTGTCGTGAAGCACCGTGCGCAGGATCGCGGTGTTGGTGAGGTAGCTCTGTTCGCTGCGCACCAGGTCTTCCAGTTCGATGGCAAAGTCGCCGCCCTCGTTCTGGTTGGGGCCCAGCAGCGCGCAGAAGGTCGGGTCACCATCGAAGGTGGGCAGGCAGCTCCAGACCACGCGCGCCTGCGTGTCGATCAACGCGCCGAAGCTGCCGTTGCCGACCACGCCAAGATTCAGATCAGGTTCTTTCATGGGGGCACTACATCTCATTCAGGCCACGCCGTCGCAGCAGCGGCGGCGCGGTGGCGGTGGGGTTCAGTACGCGTTTTCCTGCAGCCAGGCGTGCACGCTGCGGATCTGCGGCAGCGCGAAGACCGCTGCGCTGGGGCTGCGCGCGCCGACCAGTACGCTCCAGCCGTGCCGGGCATTGGCCGCTTCGAAGCCGAATTCGTCGGTGAGGTCATCGCCCAGGAACACCGGCAGGCGCCCGCGGAACGGCGGGTGCTGCATCAGTTGCTGCAGGGCCCGGCCCTTGTCGCTGCCCTCAGGCACGAACTCCACCACATGGTCGCCCGGTTGCAGGCGGTAGCCGGCATGGCCGCGGATGTGGCGCTCGGCGAACGCGCGCACGTCGTTGGCCGCATGCGGTGCGCCGCGCCAGTGCAGGGCCAGGCTGCGGCCCTTGTCTTCGACCAGCACGCCGGGGTTGCCGTGTGCAAAGCGCATGGCCTGCTGGTGCACGGCGTGCAGCCATTCACTGGTATCGGCGGTGTTGACCGGGCTGTCGAGCTGGCCGTCGGCACGGCGCAGTTCGTGGCCATGCAGGCCGGCGGCAGGCAGGTGCAGCGGCGCGAACAGTTCGTCCAGCTGGCCCAGCGGGCGACCGCTGATCAAGGCAACGGCGCCTTCCAGGCGGTCGCTGATGCGACCGATCGCCTCGCGCACTTCAGGCAGCAGGGTGACCGCCTCGGGGTCACGGTCGAATTCGATGAGGGTGCCGTCCACGTCGAGGAACAACGCACAGGCATCGTCCAGCAACGGCGGCGGCGGACGTGTGGGGAGGTCGTTGGCCATGTGCGCCAACATGCCAGTGACGGTGTGATTGTCAGGTCATGGGACGCGGGCCGCAGCGCGGCCGCCGTTCATTGGCGGACGTGGGCGCGGCAGGCCCGGATCCGGGAAGGCGCAGCCGACCAACGGTCGGCTGCAGGCCCCCGGTAGAGCCGACCGTTGGTCGGCTGCAGGCACACCGGTAGAGCCGACCGTTGGTCGGCTGCAGGCACACCGGTAGAGCCGACCGTTGGTCGGCTGCACCCTCGATCAGAACGTGTACCGCACCCGCCCGTAGTAGTACGCACCATTGCTGCCGATCGGCGACAGCACGTCGTACGGCAGGTTGCCGTAGTAGTAGATGTCATCGTTGGACAGGTCCGAATAGTTGTCGGTCAGGTTCTGCCCGCCAATGGCCACGCTCCACTGCGGGGTGATCTTGAACTCCACTTCCGCATCCAGCTGCCACTCCGCGCCATAGGTCTGGCGGGGGATGTAGCCGTCGCCGAAGTTGAACACGCGGGTCACGCTGCCGTAGCGGCTGAGGCGACTGCTCAGCGACCAGCGGTCGTTGGCCCAGCTGGCGGCCAGCGCCGCACGGGTGCGCGGGGTGGCGTCGGTGAGGGTGTTGGTTTCCTCCACGCCGAACAGCACGTAGTCCGGATCCAGGGTCAGCAGGCTGGCCGGGGTGGCCAGCACGTTCTTCAGCGTGGTCTTGGTGTAGGCATAGGTGCCGGTCAGGACCAGTTCGCCATTGCCCAGCGACTGCCGCCAGTTGCTGACCAGCTCGGCACCGCGGGTGCGGGTATCGGCGGCGTTGACGAAGAAACTGGCGCTCTGCAGGCCAGCCACGCCGAACTGCTGCTGCACATGGTCGGTGAGTGCATCGCCGGTGATGCTCTCCGACAGCGCGATGCGGTCGTCGATGTCGATCTGGAAGAAGTCCAGCGACACATCGAAGTGGTCGCCGATGCGGCTGGTGAAGCCCAGGCTGGTATTGAGCGACTTCTCCGGCTTCAGGTCGGTAGCACCCAGGCCGCGCGCGATCGGGTTGTTGACCGACAGCACCCGGCCCTGCACCAGCTGGCCGGCGGCGTTGTAGCCGGTGGAGGTGGATTCGTAGCCGATCTGTGCCAACGACGGGGCACGGAAGTTGTTGGAGATTGCCCCGCGCAGCGCGAAGGCCGGGGTGAACTCGTAGCGCAGGCCGAGCTTGCCGGTGAGTTCGCCACCGTAATCATCGCTGTGCTCGTAGCGCGCGGCCAGGTCGCTGGAGAAGTGTTCGCCGAACTGGCTGGACAGGCTGGCGTAGGCACTGGCCACATCGCGCGACAGCGAGGTGGCGTCCTGCGGGGTCAGGCCGCCGCCGGCCTGCGAGCCGGTCGGGCGATCGGTGAACGGGCCGGCGGCATAGCTGCTCGGGTCACCCGGGCGGGTCTGGTAATGGTCACGCCGTGCTTCCAGGCCCAGGCCCAGGCTGTGGGTGGTGTTCTCGCCCTGGCTGAACACCCGGCCCAGGTCGAGGTTGGCCACCGTCAGCTCGTTGCTGTAGTCGCCAGTCTTGAAGCGGGTCGGGCTGGTCGGGCCGAGCGAGGCGTTGAGCGAGTTGCGCAGGCGGTAAGTGAACTCGTTGCTGCCGTAGTCCAGGCTGGCATCGTAGTTCCACTCGCCCCACTGGCCCTTGGCGCCGGCCACGGCCTGCACGTCGCGGTTCTCGCCCTCGGAGATCGGGCGGTAGCCGTTGGGGTAGACCTGGGCCCAGTTGGCGTCGCTGTCGGGATAGCGGAAGTAGTTGGCGCCTTCGCTGTCGCGCTGGTTGAAGGTGCTGAAGAAGTAGAACTTGGAGGTCTCACCGAACGGCAGTTCGCTGTTGATCCACGCGTTCAGATCCTTGGTTTTGCCATCGCCCAGCACGTAATTGCGCTTGCCCTGCAGGGCAAGGTTGGTATCGCTCTGGTCCCACGGCGGGATCTGGTCGAAGCCGGCGCGGTTGGTGCCTTCGTGGTTCTTCAGCTCCAGGCCCACGCGCAGGAAACCACCATCTTGGCCCAGGGCGGTGCCGACCTTGGCGCTGGCGTAGCTGGTCTGGCCATCGGTGATGGTGCGGTCGATCGGCTTGAGGTCGGTGTGGTTGGCACCGAAGCTGGCCTCGAACGCGCCGCCTTCCGGAGCATCGTCAAGGATCACGTTGATCACCCCGGCCACCGCGTCGGAGCCATACAGCGCGCCGGCGCCATCGCGCAGCACCTCGATGCGCTTGATCGCGCTCACCGGGATGGCGTTGAAGTCCACCGGCGTGGTGCCCTTGCCGATCTTGCTGTCGGTGTTGACCAGCGCGCTGCTGTGGCGGCGCTTGCCGTTGACCAGCACCAGCACCTGGTCCGGCGACAGGCCGCGCAGCTGCGCCGCACGGATGTGGTCGGCACCGCCGGAGTTGGACTGGCGCGGGAAGTTGAACGAGGGCAGCAGCGCCTGCAGCGCGCTGCCCAGCTCGCCATTGACCACGCCGGCCTTGCGGATGTCCTCGGCGGTGAGCACGTCCACCGGTGAGGTCGATTCGAGCACGGTGCGGTCCACCGCGCGGGTGCCGGTGACGATCACGGTGTCCAGCGTGGTGGCCGAGCCGGGCGCGTCCTGCGCAGTTGCATCCTGAACGAGCAGGGGGGAGGAGAGGACGAGCGCGATGGCAAGGCCAAGGCGCGACGCGGACGGACGGGACATGCGGACTCCAGCGGGACGACGAGGGGGAGGGGGAGGGGAGGTGCTGGCGTGCCGACCCGTGGTCGGCACTACCAATCCATCCGGATGAAGCGATATATTATCTTGGCGTGATGGCTCATGTGATGCAAGTCCCATCGCGAGCCGGCATCAGCTGATAACCGCTGGTGATCTGCCAGGGAACCGGATGTCCCGCACCCTTAGTTCCCCTCTGCACGTCTGCTTTCCTGGAGTGATGTCGATGAAGTCCCATGCCCTTCTGTTTGCCCTGGTGCTGGCCGCCAGCGGCTGCGCCACCGCCGCGCCTGCCGCCAAGCCGGTGCCGCCGACCCCCGCCACGGCCACCGCAACCCTGCAGGGCGATGCCGCCCGCCCCGATGCCGCTGCTGGCTGGGTGCGCAGCGAGTTGTACTTCGGCGTGGGCGAGGAGAGCGGTGCGTCCGAGCGTAAGCAGACCGATGCCATCACCGAGGCGCAGTGGCGCGCGTTCCTGGACAAGCAGGTCACCCCGCGCTTCCCGGACGGCCTGACCGTGTTCGATGCCTACGGCCAGTGGCTGTTCCGCGGCGCGGCCGAGCCCAACCGCCTGCGCACCAAGGTGCTGGTGGTGCTGCACGAGAACACCCCGCAGCGCCGTGCGGACATCGAGGCGATCCGCCTGGCGTGGAAGCAGGCCACCGGCCACCAGTCGGTGCTGTGGGCACAGCAGGCGGTTGAAGTATCGTTCTGATCCAGGGCGCCCGGATGGCGCGGCAGGATGCAGCGATGAACAGGATCAAGGGCGGGTGTCACGCGGTGCTGTGCGCCGCGCTGCTGGGGGTGGGCGTGTCCGCGGTCGCGGTGGCATCGGATGACCAGGTGTTGCGCATCGACCTTGGGGCGGGGCAGGTGGCCACTGCGCGGGTGGAGGCACAGGGCACCCTGGCGCTGTTGCTGCCGTCGGGCCGCCAACAGCGCCTGGACGGCGTGGCCGATGCCGATGGCGGCGGGCGGTTGAGCCAGTTGGACGTGGATTTCGACGGCCGTCCGGAACTGGTGGCGCGTGCGGCGGTGGGACAGGTCAACGAAGCCGTTGCGGTCTACCGCTTCGATCCGCAGCAAGGGCGGTTCGCGCCCTTGCCGCTGCCTGCCGGCAGCAACGCGCAATGCGGCGGCCTGATGGGCCTGGACGTGGACACCGCCAACCGCACCGTGAGCAGCAGCTGCCGCAGTGGCCCGATGTGGTACGTGGACCTGTACCGCTACCACGACGGGCGGCTGTATCTGTACCGCGCCGAGCGCACCCTGATGCTGGGCGACGCGCTGGAGGCGACCATCTTCGTCAAGCAGACCGCCGAGAGTGGCCCGATGGCGGTCTGGAGCACCTATGACCCGACCGGCAAGGTGGTCGAAACGGCCATCTCCGACGGGCTGGTGACCCCGCGCAATGACCGGCCGCTGCTGGCCTTCAGCGGCCAGGTGGTGCCGGCACGGCTGCCGTTGTATGCGCGGCCCGGCGACACCGCCACCCGCCGTTATCTGGTGCGCGAGGACCGGGTGGAACTGCTGGATGAGCAGGACGGCTGGGTGAAGGTGCGCTACGCCAACCCGACCCGGGGCGACATTCTCGGCTGGGTCAACGCCAACCCCTGAGCGTTGCTCAGTCGCCCTCGCACTGGATGTGCAAGCCGTGGCGCTGGCCGGTGGCCAGCAACAGCAGGAGCCGCAGGCCGCTGCGGCGGATGATCGGATCGGTGGGATCCTGCAGGGCCAGGCAGGCCAGCAGTTCGTCCATTGCCGTTGGCAGCTCGCTGGGCGCGATTCCACCGCGCGGCATACGCAGCAGTTGCGCCAGCCACGGATGCGCCGCCGGGTCGATGCCATGCAGCCACTGCTGCTCATGGAAGGACAGGAACTGCTGCGCGGTGGCACAGCGCAGAATGATCTGCATGGGCCTGAAGGCCAGTGAACGGGCCGGCCAATGTATAGGCATTTGACGCTACGTGCCTACAGGGAGATCACCTGCGTCTGGCTAGGCTGGGGTCCCCCGTCCAAGGCTGTTCCCCATGAGCAAGCGCGTTGCCGAGATCGTGGTTGAAACCCTCCAGGCTGCCGGTGTCCGTCATTGTTACGGCATCGTCGGCGACACCCTCAACTACGTCACCGATGCCATCCACCACAGCGATATCGAGTGGGTGCACATGCGCCATGAGGAAGTGGCCGCGTTCGCCGCCGGCGCCGAATCGCTGATCAGCGGCCAGCTCACCGCCTGCGCCGGTTCGTGTGGACCCGGTGGCCTGCATTTCATCAACGGCGTGTTCGAAACCAACCGCAACCGCGCGCCCATGGTGCTGATCGCCAGCCAGGTGGTCACCGCCGAGCTGGGCATGGAGTTTCCGCAGGAGGTCGATTTCAAGGCGGTGTATGCCAGCTGCAGCGTGTTCTGCGAGCAGGTGTACAGCCCCGAACAGGCGCGTCGCGTGGTGGCGCTGGCCTGCCAGGCGGCGATCAGCCGGCGCGGCGTGGCCGTGGTGATCCTGCCGGCCGACATCAGCGAAGCGATGGTCAAGCACGATGTGCCGTTCTCGGTGCATTACACCCAGCCGGTGCTGCGCCCCGGCGATGAGGAACTGCAGCGCATTGCCGCGCTGCTGGGCGAGGGCAAGCGCGTGGGCATCTACGCCGGCGCCGGCTGCGAGCACGCGCACGACGCGCTGGTGGCGCTGGGCGAGCGCCTGCAGGCGCCGATCGCGCATACCTCGCGGGCCAAGGATTTCGTCGAGCATGACAACCCCTACAACATGGGCATGACCGGCATCTTCGGGATCGAATCGGGCTACCACACGCTGATGGCCTGCGACACGCTGCTGCTGCTCGGCGCCGATTTCGCCTGGGGCCAGTACTACCCGGACAAGGCCACGCTGATCCAGGTGGATCGCGATGGCAGCCACCTCGGTCGGCGCCATCCGGTGACGCTGGGCGTGGTGGGCGACATCGGCCCGACGCTGGAGGCCCTGCTGCCGATGCTGCCGCCGCGACAGGACCGCAGCTTCCTGGAGGAGTGCATCGAGCACCGCGACAAGGCGCTGGCCACGCGCGAAAAGGAAGAGCAGCCCGGCGAGGGCGAGCTGATCCATCCGCAGCACCTCACCGCGTTGATCAACCGCCATGCCAGCGAGGATGCGCTGTTTACCGCCGACGGTGGCTCGCCGATGGTGTGGATCCTGCGCCACATCCGCACCAACGGCCGCCGCCGCACCCTGACCAGCCTGCTGCACGGCACGATGGCCAATGCCATGCCGCAGGCACTGGGCCTGCAGAAGGCGTACCCGGGCCGGCAGGTGATTTCGCTGTCCGGCGATGGCGGCATTGCGATGCTGCTGGGCGACCTGCTCACCGCAGTGCAGGAAAGCCTGCCGATCAAGGTGGTGGTCTACAACAACAGCTCGCTCAATTTCGTCGAGCTGGAGCAGAAGGTGGAGGGCCTGCTGGACAACTACACCGACCTGAAGAACCCGGATTTCGGCCGCCTGGCCGAGGTGATCGGCTTCTACGGGCGCACCGTGACCCGCTCGGAGGACCTGGAACAGGCCGTGAAGGATTTCCTGGCCCATCCGGGCCCGGCGCTGCTGGACGTGCACACCAGCCCGACCGAGCTGGTGATGCCGCCGCAGGTGGAAGCCAAGCAGGTGGCCGGCACCGCGCTGTATGCGGCCAAGGCCCTGCTGAGCGGGCGGGTGGGCGACGTACGCGACCTGCTGGCCAACAATTTCCTCAACAAGCCCTGAGCCGGGCGGCCGCTGGCAGCATGTGACGCTCTCCGGTGATGCCGGCCGCTGGCCTGCACCGCCTGGGTAAGACGGCCGCGGCGGATCCGGGGGCGGCAGCGCGTATGCGATGACCGCTACACCCCGGCGTTCCACCCATGCGCCTGTTACTGGCGGCGGTGAGGCCCTACCATCGGCTACCCCCTCCCCACGGCAGTTTCCGCGCATGTCCGCCCCCACCCCGGTCCGCTCCGGACCCCCTCGCTGGTTCGTTGCCGGCGATTTCAACGGCTTCTTCGGCCTGGTGGTCGACAACCTGTCGATCCTGGGCTTCATCGCGATGGCCCTGGTCGGTATCTTCCAGTTCCCCGCCGATGTGGTGTTCGGCCGCATGTTCCCCGGCACCGCCTTCGGCGTGCTGGTCGGCAACGTGCTCTACACCTGGATGGCGCGGCGGCTGGCGACCCGTACCGGGCGCGATGATGTCACCGCGATGCCGCTCGGCCTGGACGCGCCGACCAGCATCGGCATGGCGCTGCTGGTGCTCGGCCCCGCGTTCCTGGCGTTCAAGGGCCAGGGGCTGGCCCCGCACGATGCGGCCATCGCCACGTGGCAACTGGGCATGGCGTCGCTGGTGATCATGGGCGTGCTCAAGGTGATCCTGTCCTTCTTTGGCGAGGCGGTCACCCGCGCGCTGCCGCGCGCCTCGCTGCTGGGCTCGATCGCCGGCATCGCGATCGTGCTGATGGGCTTCCTGCCGCTGCTGGAGACGCTGCGCTCGCCGGTGGTCGGCTTTGTCACCCTGGGCCTGCTGCTGTACGTGCTGATCGCCAAGCGCACGCTGCCGATCCGCGCGCCGGGGGTGCTGGTCGCCTTCGTCTTCGGCACCGTCCTGTACTACGGCCTGGGCCTGGCCGGCCTCGGCGCGCCGGGCTTCAAGGTGCCGGTGTGGACGCCGCCGCAGGTGGTGCTGCCGTGGCCCACGCTGGGTTTCATCGACGGCCTGCCCACGGCGATGACCTACCTGCCGCTGCTGCTGCCGTTCGGCCTGCTGATGGTGGTGGGCGGCATCAATGTGTCCGAGAGCGCGCGCGCGGCCGGCGATGATTACCGCACCCGCGACATCCTGCTGGTGGAAGCGGTGGCCACGCTGGTGGCCGGGTTGTGTGGCGGTGTCGCCCAGACCACGCCCTACATCGGCCAGCCGGCCTACAAGCACATGGGCGCGCGCAGCGGCTACACGTTGCTGACCGGGCTGTTCGTGGGGATCGGCGGCATGCTCGGGGTGATCTCCGGCCTGGTGCAGTGGCTGCCGCTGGCGGTGCTGGCGCCGATCATCGTGTACGTGGCCATCGACATCACCACCCAGGCCTTCCAGGCCACCCCGCGCGAACATGCCGGGGCGATGGTGCTGGGCTTTTTGCCCTCGGTGGCCTACCTGCTGGCGATCAAGGCACCGGGCTGGATCGCACCGGAGCAGCTGGCCGCGATGACCACCACGCTGGACGGGCATGGCCTGCCGGAACTGGCGGTGATCTTCACCCTGGGCAACGGCTTCATCATCACCTCGATGCTGTGGATTGCGGCGGTGGTGGCGATGATCGACGGCAGGTTGCTGCGCGCGTCGGGGTTCCTGCTGGTGGCGGCGGTGCTGACCCTGTTCGGCCTGATCCACTCGGTGGACCCGCGCGGTGGCATCTACCTGCCGTGGCACCTGGTCGGCTTGCCGAAGATCATCATGTGGCAGTTTGCAGGCGCCTATGTGGCGTTGGCCGGGTTGCTGGCCCTGCTGTCGCTGCAGAAGCAGCCGCGCGTGGATCACGACCTGCGGTCGTGATCTAGCGGTCGCCGTCCAGTTCCGGGTAATGGCGGAAGATGCCGTTGGTGTTGAACGCCAGGCGGCGTTCGGAGGCCAGGTAGGCGGCGATGTTCGGTCGCCGCTCCACCCGGTCCTTGAGCGCGCGCAACAACGGCAGGGTGGGCCACAGTGCCTGCATGCGCCGCGGGAACATGTAGTCCAGCCCGCACAGCAGCTGGAACAGCGACAGGTCCACGTAGGAATGCTCGCGCAGCGGATGACGCTCGCCGTTGTCCTTCAGCACAGCCTCGAAGTACGCCAGGAATTTGGGTAGCCGCTCGGCACGCATCGCCTCGGCGCGTGCCTTCGCTTCGTGCTTCTGGTCGTGGTAGTACGTCGATGCGGCAATAGGGTGGTGGGTGTCGTGTACTTCGGCGACCAGGTCGGCGATGGTCAGCTGCAGCTGCAGGGCCTGCTGTCGACGGGACGCCGCCTCGGGCACCAGGCCCAGCTCGGGTGCGAGGTGGTCGAGGATCGCGCCCACCTGGGCGATCACCTGCCGGCCACTTTTCAGGAACGGCGGTGCGAAGGGCCGCAGCCCCTCTTCCTTGCCCTGCAGGAACGGCTCCATCACCGCATCGCCGTGCACCCGCGCCATGTCGGTGTAGGCCGCGCCGGCGTCCTCCAGTGCCAGGCGGATGAACTCGCCACGGCCCTGGATGCCGGTCCAGTAATACAGTTCGTAATGCATCTGCTTGCTCCACCCAACCTGCGCGCAGCATCGCCGGCGCGATGAAAAGCGGACGTGAGCGTGTCGTGGTCGCCATGCTAGGGTCGAGCCCTGGACGAACCGTGCACACAGGAGTGGAACGATGCCGAAAGCCGTATGGATGGGCGCGCTGCTGATGGCGCCGCTACTGGCCAGGGCCGATATGGGCCTGCTCGACGACGGGTATGGCTACAGCCGTGCCGTGCTCACCGCCGAGCTGGGCAAGCTGCAGAACATGGGCAAGGCGCGCGGCGCGCATGGCCGCCTGGGCGCGGCCGGGTATTACCGCGTGCGTGGGGAGCTGGACAACTCCACCCGGGCCGCGCAGGACTGCCTGCAGTCGGCCGCGGCCAGCCCGCCGGCCTCGGTCAAGGGTGTCGCGTTCCTGTGCGAGGCCACGTTGGCGGGCAATGCGTTGATCCAGGGCGACATCGCCGGATGGGCGCGCCATCTGCAGGCGGCACGCGGCGAGTACGAACGCTCGGTCAAGCCGATGATGACCGCGCAGGCGGACATCGAGGATATCGCCTTGCCCCGGCTGGAGCGGTTCCTGGCGTGGCCGCGCAGCAGCTTGGCCAGCGCGCCACGCACCAGCGATGTGGAGGTGCCGATCCAGCCCAGCGACGAGTTGCCCACGCTGACGGCCACGCTCAAGGTGACCGGCGGCGCTGGGCGCGAGCAGACCCTGACCTTCCTGCTCGATACCGGCGCAGCGCGCTCCCACCTCAGCCGCGCGGCCGCCCAGGCGTTGGGCCTGACGGTCGTCGAAGACTTCGTGGTGGCGCGGAACAGTTCGGGTGAGCGCCTGCCCGGGCCGCTGGTCGGGCTGGTGTCGCCGGTGGACCTGTCGATCGGTGGCGAGGTGGTGCGCGATGTGTCCTTCAACAGCGAAGCGGGCTATGCGTCCAACGTGATCGGCCTCGATGTGTTGCGCGCGCTGGGCCGCGTGCGCATCTCGCAGCAGACGCTCACCCTGCTGGCGGCGGACACGGTGGTGGAGTGCACGCGTCGCATGGCCACCACCTCTTCGCTGTGGGGCCCGTTCCATCAGCAGCGCTACCCGCTGCGCGGCGACAAGGAGAATCAGTTGATGCTGGTGGACACCGGCTTCAATGGCACTTTCCAGATGCGTGGCGCGCCGCGCACGATCGTGCCGCCGGGCGCGATCCGGCGCAAGAACGTGATCACCTCGCGCGGTGCCCAGGACATCGAGTACGCAGCGGCGACCACGCCGGTGACGATCAACGGGGCGGTCGCCACGATCCCGGTGGACGTGGCCTTCCAGGCGCCGGACCTGTTCGCCAGTTCGTGGCGGATCGGTTACGGGGTCACCGTGCGCTATGACCTGTACATGGACATGCCCGGCACCTACGGCTGCCTGATCGAGCGCCCGGTCACCCCGCTGTTGCCGCCGGCGCCGTCCCCGCAGGCCGCTGCTGCTGCGTAACGACGGTCACAGCGTGCGCAGGAAGGCCTCGATGGCCTGCAGCTCGTCGCGCTGCATGCCCAACGGGCGCAGCAGCGGGTCCGGCGGCGGGAACGGCGGGGCACCGTCGGCAGGCGCCACGGGCGCGCGCGGCTTGCCGCCGCCGACGTTGTAGAACGCCAGCACGCCCTCCAGCCGCGGCAGCAGCCCGTTGTGCATGTACGGGGCGGTGCCGGCCACACCGCGCAGCGAGGGGGTACGGAAGCGGCCGCTGTCGGCGTGATCGCCGGTGACCTCGTAGCGGCCCAGGTCCTGGCGCGCGCGTCCGTGGAAGTGCAGGCCCAGGTTGTGGAAGCCGTTGTCGGTGAGCGCCGGCCCGCTGTGGCAGTTCATGCAGCCGCCGCGGGTGCGGAACAGGTGCAGGCCGCGCAGTTGCTGGTCATCCAATGCACTGGACTGGCCGGCGAGGAAGCGGTCCAGGCGGCTGCGACGCGGTGCCAGGCTGCGCTCGAACGCGGCGATGGCCTGGGCCAGCTGGCCGCTGTCCACGCGTTCGTCGCCGAACACCGCGGCGAACTGGCGCCGGTAGTCGGCGTCTTGGCGCAGGCGTGCGGCCGCCTGGTCCACGCTGAAGGCCATTTCCTTCGGATCGGCGATCGGCTCCAGCGCCTGCGCTTCCAGGCTGGCCGCACGCCCGTCCCAGAACAGCGTGTGCGCGTAGCCGGCCATCGCCACGCTGGGCGCGTTGCGCCGCCCCGGCTGACGGTCATGCCCGAAGGACACGCGCCGGCCGTCGGCGAAGCCGAGCTCGCGTTCGTGGCAACTGGCACAGGCGATCTGGCCGGAGCGCGAGAGGCGTGGGTCGTTGAACAGGCGGTGGCCGAGGGCGACCTTGGCCGGGGTGGTCGGGTTGCCCGGCGGCTGGGGCGGCGGCGGCAGCGGGGCCAGTTCCTGCCAGGCCACGCCGGCGTCGACATGCGGCGCCGGCCACTGCGCGGCAGGGCGGGTGTACCAGCGGCGCAGGCAATCGGCGTCCGCTTGCGCCCGCCCCGCGTGGCAATCCGATGCGGCGGCAGGCACGGCGTCGCGCCGCGCATCGGCGGGCAGGCTGCCGCCGAGCGCCAGGCACAGGGCCAGGGCGATGGGCGGCCAGGGTCGGTTGCGTGGCAGCCACCGGCCCGGCGTGCGCTCAGAAGCGATAGCCCAGCTCCAGCCAGAACTGGCGGCCGGTTTCGTACAGCACGGTACGTGCGGCACTGCTCGACTCGCCATGGACGTTGGCCTTGTCGAGCAGGTTGACCACCTCCACGTTGGCAAACACGCTGCCTGCGTTGGCGGGCAACGGCTGCTCCCACGCCAGGCGCAGGTCCCACGTCAGCGCGGGCGAGTAGGACTGCTGCTCCCACACGCGCGCGGCCTCGCCCTCGTGCAGCACGTTCCTGCCGGTATCGCGGATGGCCCGGTAGCCGGCGCGGTAGCGCAGCAGGTTGCTCACCGTGAGGTTCCAGCGGTCGATCCGGGTGATCGTGCTCAGGCGCGCGGTCCAGGGACGGTTGTAGTTGTCCGGCGGCAGGTCCCGATAGCGGATGAAGCGGCCGTCGTAGCGGATCAGCGGATTCTGGTAGAACAGGTCGGACTGGTCATCGTATTCGGGCAGCGTGCTGCGCGCGTCCGTCCAGTCCAGCGCGAGCAGGGCGGTCGAGCGCGTGCCGGCCCAGGTCAGGTTGTGCAGCGGCTGCACGGTCAGCGAATAGATGTTGGTTTCGGCGCGACCGGCACTGGCCCAGGTGTCGTAGCCGGTCGCCAGGGTGGGGTCGTCGGCTTGCTGCTCAAGCGTGCGGCCCTGGACCTTGATCACCTGGTCGCGAAACCGGCGGTTGACCGCCTTGAGGTTGAAGCGCACGCCCGCCCAGTCCTGGCCCAGCGCCAGCATCAACTCGTCGGCGTAGCCGACCCGGTCCAGGTCGAAATGGGTGTCGTTGCTGGCCTGGGTGCCGACGGTCCAGTCGCTGTCCAGGCTGGTGCGGCGCTCGCTGTTGTATCGCAGCCGGTTGACGCCGTCGCGCAGTCGCCAGGTGGCGATGTTGCGATCGTAGTAGCGGTTGGCGCCGGCGGTGAGCACGGTCCCGTCGCGGACCTGCCAACTGGCGGCCAGGCGCGGGGCGAGCGTGGTGCGCCCGATATAGGTATCACGCTCGATGCGCAGGCCGGGGCGGATCGAGAGGTCGCCGTAGCGCATGTCGTCCTCGACATACATGCCATAGGTGCCGGTGTCGAAACCGATCTCACCGGTGGCGTAGCGCGTGCGCCGGGTCAGGTACTGTCCGGGCCAGTTGCTGGCCGTGGTGCCCATCGCGCAGGTGAGCGCATCGGTGACGCCGGCACGGTTGGTGCACGTGGTGGTTCGTGCGGGTGTGGTGTACGTGCTGCTTTCGGTCAAGCGGGCGTAGTGGAAGTCGTCGCGTTCCAGCAGTACGCCAGCGCCGATGCGATGCTCTCCACCCAGCGCCTGGAATGCATCGGTCTTGAGGTCCAGTTTGTACTGCAGGCGCTTCTGGCGCTGCTCGATATCGCCGAACTCGCCCTCCAGGGTCAGCGCGGTGGTTCCCCAGTCCTTGCTGCTCGAGCGCGACCAGGTCATGTAGTGGTCCTGTTCGGCATCGCGCGACTGCTCGGTGTCCGACCAGCCCACCTGCTGGGTCAGCGTGCCCCAGTCCGTGGTCCAGGCCGCGCGCAGCGAGGCCAGGGTGCCGCCTGTTTCGATCCTGATGCCGGCATGGCGGATGTTGGACCGGAAGAACTGGTTTTCCGTCGGCGTATGGGTCAGCGTGGCGTCAACGGTCAGCCGCTCGTTGACGTCCCACACGCCCTTCAGCAGGGACTGGGTGGTGTCACGCCGCTGCATCGCCTTTTCGCGTCCATGGTCCTGGACCAGGTGCGAGGAGTAGAAGTAGGTGGGAATGCTGGAGCGCTTGCGGGTGAAGTTGGCCAGCAGGCCGATGCTGTCGGTGGGATGACCTTCCAGGGTCATGCGGGTAACGGCCTTGTCGAACTCCGGCTGGCCGTCGCCCCACGATGATGCGTTGGCGTAGTTTTCCGCCTCCGCATCGGCGATGTGGTAACGCGTCCATGCCGACCGCGTGATCTGATGCGAGATGCTGCCCGACAGCGCCTCGCTCGGGCGGCGCAGCCGGGCCTCGACCACGCCGCCGGAGAAGCCGCCGTATGCGGCCGAGACATTGCTGTCCATGACGGTGAGGTCCTCGAGCAGGGCTGTGTCCAGGGCCAGCGCCTGGCTGCCACCGGGCGCGGCGAACAGACGGTAGGGCGATTGTTCCTGCCCCGGGTCGATGTCATTGTTGAAGCTCATGCCATCGACCAGGAAGCTGTTCTGGTAGAACTGCGCGCCATTGATGCTGATCTCCGCCGGGCTGATGTCGCCGGGCGTGTAGCTGCTGAGCTGGGCGTTGTCGAACTGCACCGCCGGGTTGATCCGCAGCATGCTGCCGATATCGCCGTTGCCGGCCACCTGCGCCTGCAGATAGTCGGCCTCCAGCGCAAGCCCCTCGGCATAGCGGAACGGCGGCTGCTGCAGCCCGCCTACCTTGAGCGCGGGCATCCGGGCTGCCGGCGCCGTCGCGTCATCGCGCTGCAGGGCGTAGCTGCCATCACTGCGGCGTACCGCGCGCAATCCGGTTCCGTCCAGGAGGCGGCTGAAGCCGCCCTCCAGCGACGTCTCGGCCGCCAGCGCGGGCACCTGTCGGCCTGCGGTCAGCGCGGGGTCGAAGGCCAATGCGACCCCGTGCTGGCTGGCCCAGTTGGACAAGGCCCGGCCCAGCGGCATCCGGCTGTCCTGGCGGGCGCTCGGCGCGCCCTGGGCAACGGCAACAAGGGGGGAGGCGAACAGGGCCAGCGTCAGGGCGCCGAGGGCAAACCGTGGGGGTCGGGAGGTCATGGAGGGCTGAAGTAGGAGGGGTTCTTCTGCTTGCCACGCGAGATCGAAAAAAGTGTCACCGCGCGCAACCGGCGCAGGGCACGTGCTCAGCGTGGCCCCACCAGCACCCACCAGCCGCCGGCGCTGCGATGCACGTGCAGTGCGTAGGTCGCCTCCAGCAGTGCCAGGCTCTGGTCGGTGTCGTCCAACGGGTAGGCTCCGGAGACCGGCATCGCGGCAATGGCCGGGTCGCAGCGCAGCACGCCGCGGCGATGCCGGGACAGTTCGGCGATCACCTCGCCCAGCGGCCGCGCATCGGCGGCGAGCATGCCGCCGGTCCAGGCAGCCACGGTGTCATCCAGCGGCGCGATGAGGTGCCGGCCAGCGCTGTCAAACCCCGCCTGCTGCCGCACCGCCAGCCGCCACGGCGGCGCGCCACCGGCGTGGATTTCAAGCGCGCCATCGAACAACGCGAGCCGGGTCTGGTGCTCGAGCAGGCGCACGTTGAACTGCGTACCGAGCGCGCGCACCCGTCCGTGTACGGTCATCACCTCGAACGGGCGCGCGGGGGTGCGTGGGTCGGCTGCGGTGTCCACGTACAGCTGCCCGCGCTCCAGCCAAAGCTGGCGGTGCAACGAATCGAAGTCCACGCCGACCCGGGTATCGGTATCCAGGTGCAGGCGGCTCCCGTCCGGCAGCAGCAGGCGGCGACGCTGGCCGACCGCGGTCTGCTCGCTGTGCCCTGGGGTACCGGCGCCCATCCGCTGCCAGCCGACCCAGCCGGTTGGCAGCAGGGCCAGCCACAGCCCGATCCGCTTGATCGCCGCACGCCGCCGCCGATCCTGCGGGCGGTTCAGTACCGGCAGCGCCCAGGCGCCCGGCACCTGCGCGACCAGCCCCCGCAGCCGCTCGGCCCGCTGCCACGCGCGGGCATGGTCGGGATGCTGCGCACACCAGGCGGCACAGGCCGCGCGGGTCACCGGGCCATCGTCCTCATGCAGGCGCAGCAGCCAGTCGGCCGCCTGTTCGAGCACCTCGTCCGGGAGCGGCGGGCCGCTGGCAGGCGGGTCAGCCGGCATGGGCAAGGCAGCCGAGCAGCGCCCGCTTCATATGCCGCTTCACCGTGCTCAGCGACAGCTGCAGCCGCTGCGCGATGGCCTCGTAGCGCAGGCCTTCGAACTGGGCCAGCAGGAACACCTGGCGGGCAGCGGCAGGCAGGCCGTCGAGCATCGCATCGATCTGCTGCAGCGCTTCACGCACCACGGCCTGGTCTTCCAGCGACGGCACCACGGCCTCGGGCAGGGTGGCCAGCTGGTCCAGGTAGGCGCGCTCCAGCGACTGGCGCCGGAACCAGTTGGCGGCCAGGCCGCGCGCCACCGTGGTCAGGAACGCACGCGGCTCGCGCAGCGCGGCCAGGTCGCGGTCCTGCAGCAGGCGCGCGAAGGTGTCCTGGGTGAGATCGGCGGCGGTCTCGCGGCAACCCACGCGCCCGCTCAGCCAGCCGTGTAGCCAACTGCGGTGGTCCCGATAGAGGGCGCCCAGGTGCTCGCGTTGTGCCTGCATGGGATGCCTTGGGAGTGCGGACGACACACCGCGTCCGAGCCGATGGGAATGAGAACGATTCGCAAGTATGGCAATACCGTCGCTGTATTGCCAGTGCCGGTTTGTCTTGAATCACTGCGCGACAACCGCATATCCGTTACATCTGCCAGCCACGCTGGCCATGACATGAAAGAGGAATTCCCCATGCGGATGGACAAGCTCACCTCGCGTTTCCAGCAGGCGCTGGCTGACGCCCAGTCGCTGGCCGTGGGCCGCGACCACAACATCATCGAACCGGTGCATGTATTCACCGCACTGCTGGACCAGCAGGGCGGCAGCACGCGCCCGCTGCTGTCCCAGGCCGGGGTCAACGTGCCGGTGCTGCGCGAACGCCTCAACGAGGCGCTGGAAGCGCTGCCCAAGGTGTCCGGACAGGAGGGCAACCTGTCCATCGGCAACGATCTCAACCGGCTGCTCAACACCACCGACAAGCTGGCCCAGCAGCACGGCGATGCCTTCATTGCCAGCGAGTGGTTCGTGCTGGCCGCGCTGGACGACAGCGGCACGCTGGGCATGGCGCTGCGCGCCGCCGGCGCCGACAAGACCCGCATCGACGCGGCGATCGACAAGATCCGCGGCGGCGAGAGCGTGCAGTCCGAGAACGCCGAGGAACAGCGCCAGGCGCTGGAGAAGTACACCATCGACCTCACCGCCCGCGCCGAGAGCGGCAAGCTCGACCCGGTGATCGGCCGTGATGAAGAGATCCGCCGCACCATCCAGGTGCTGCAGCGCCGGACCAAGAACAATCCGGTGCTGATCGGCGAACCCGGCGTGGGCAAGACCGCGATTGTGGAAGGCCTGGCCCAGCGCATCATCAACGACGAAGTGCCCGAGGGCCTGCGCGGCAAGCGGGTGCTGTCGCTGGACATGGGCGCGCTGATTGCCGGTGCCAAGTTCCGCGGCGAGTTCGAAGAGCGCCTCAAGGGCGTGCTCAACGACCTGGCCAAGAGCGAAGGGCAGGTGATCCTGTTCATCGACGAGCTGCACACCATGGTCGGTGCAGGCAAGGCCGATGGTGCGATGGATGCCGGCAACATGCTCAAGCCCGCGCTGGCCCGTGGCGAGCTGCATTGCGTGGGCGCCACCACCCTGGACGAGTACCGCAAGTACATCGAGAAGGACGCAGCGCTGGAGCGCCGTTTCCAGAAGGTGTTCGTCGGCGAGCCCAGCGTGGAAGACACCATCGCCATCCTGCGCGGCCTCAAGGAAAAGTACGCCGTGCACCATGGCGTGGAAATCACCGATCCGGCGATCGTCGCGGCGGCCACGCTGTCCCACCGCTACATCGCCGACCGCCAGCTGCCGGACAAGGCCATCGACCTGATGGACGAGGCGGCCTCGCGCATCCGCATGGAGATCGACTCCAAGCCCGAAGAACTGGACCGCCTGGAGCGCCGCCTGATCCAGCTGAAGATCCAGCGCGAAATGCTCAAGAAGGAAAAGGACGAGGCCTCGCGCCAGCGCCTGGCCGACCTGGAAAGCGATATCGACGCGCTCGAGCGCGAGTTCTCCGATCTCAACGAAATCTGGAAGTCGGAGAAGGCCGCGCTGCAGGGGGCAACCAGGATCAAGGAGCAGATCGAGCAGGCCAAGCTGGAACTGGAATCGGCGCAGCGCCGCCAGGACTTCGGCCGCATGAGCGAGATCCAGTACGGTCAGTTGCCGCAGCTGGAGAAGCAGCTCGCGGCCGCCCAGGAGGCGGAAAACACCGAGTTCAAGCTGGTCCAGGATCGGGTCACCGCCGAGGAGATCGCCGAGGTGGTGTCGCGCTGGACCGGCATCCCGGTCAACCGCATGCTCGAAGGCGAGCGCGACAAGCTGCTGCGCATGGAAGACATGCTGCACCAGCGCGTGGTGGGCCAGGAGGAGGCGATCAAGGTGGTCTCCGACGCGGTGCGGCGTTCGCGCGCCGGGCTTTCCGATCCGGATCGCCCGAGTGGCTCGTTCCTGTTCCTGGGCCCCACCGGCGTAGGCAAGACCGAGCTGTGCAAGTCGCTGGCCGAGTTCCTGTTCGACAGCACCGACGCGATGATCCGCATCGACATGAGCGAGTTCATGGAAAAGCACAGCGTGGCGCGCCTGATCGGTGCACCCCCGGGCTATGTCGGCTACGAAGAGGGCGGCTACCTCACCGAGGCCGTGCGTCGTCGCCCGTACTCGCTGATCCTGCTCGACGAAGTGGAGAAGGCCCATCCGGATGTGTTCAACATCCTGCTGCAGGTGCTCGACGATGGCCGCCTCACCGACGGCCAGGGCCGTACCGTGGACTTCCGCAACACCGTCATCGTGATGACCTCCAACCTGGGTTCGCACCAGATCCAGGACATGAGCGGGGATGACAGCCCGGAGGCTTACACGCAGATGAAGGCGGCGGTGATGGGCGTGGTCCAGGCGCACTTCCGCCCGGAGTTCATCAACCGCCTGGACGACATCGTGGTGTTCCACCCGCTGGACAAAGTGCAGATCAGGCAGATCGCCCGCATCCAGATGCAGGGGTTGGAGAAGCGGCTGGCCGAGCGCAACCTGCGCATCGAGGTGAGCGATGCGGCCTTCCAGCTGTTGGGCAACGTTGGTTTCGATCCGATCTACGGCGCCCGTCCGCTCAAGCGTGCGATTCAGTCGCAGTTGGAAAACCCGCTGGCGCAGAAGATCCTGTCCGGCGAGTTCCTCGCCGGCGACGTGATCCACGTCGATGCCGCCGAAGGCAAACTCGCCTTCGTCAAGGGCTGAACACGGCGCACAGGCGTACGCCCCTGCCTACGGGCGGGGGCGTACGTCGCGGCACGGGCCTGCGGTGCAGAATCCGCGCCCGCGCATAACCACGGTTGCCCCGTTGTTCGATCCGGTCGTGATGGACGGTCGCGCGGTCTGTCGCGGTGTCGACCTTCCGCGATGGAATGTCCACCGACGCCGTTCGCGGTGCGCGCCCTGCGCGATGCCAGGCGTGCCGGGAAGAGTGTGAGCGATTTCAACCCGGCAGCAGGGTAGGGGTTTTCTGAAATTGCACTTTCCAGCGGGGTGTTTCCCCGACCTTCGCCGCCGCCGCGTTACGCTTGCCGTCGCCCGCCACGGGGACACTGGCTCCGTGGCCCGGGGCACCACCACGGACCCTCTTCATCTGACAAGGACTGCCCATGCTTCGCCCCCTGGCCCCCATCCTCTGCCTTGCCATCCTCGTGTCGACGCTGGCACCGGCCCACGCACAGCCTGCCGCCGATGTGGCCGCTACCGAAGTGCTGCTCCGCCCCACCGCCGCGGACTATGTACAGGGCTATGAGGCAACCCAACCCGACTCCGGCAACCGGATCCTCGAGTTCGTACCGAACGGGCAGGACGTGCGGAGCTGGACGGAGTTGCTCACCGTGCAGCAGTTCCGCGACTCGGCACACGTGCCGCCGCGCGAATTCCTGGACATCATGGGCAAGGGCTGGATGCAGGCCTGCCCGGATGCCCATGTGACCTTGATCCACGAAGATGTGGAGAACGGCTACCCGATCGCGGTGGCGCAGATGATCTGTCCCCGCAATCCGCAGACCGGCAAGCCGGAGTACACCTGGGTCAAGGGCATCCAGGGCCAGGGCAGTCTCTACGTGGTGCAGAAGGCGTTCCGTTTCGTCCCGGAGCGCGAGCAGGTGACCACCTGGGTGCGTTACCTCGGCCAGGTGAAGGCCTGCAACGAGAAGGGCGATCAGCATCCCTGTCCCTGACCGGCCCCGGCATGCCGCACCCGGCATAGATCACGGCCACGTCTAAGCCCATGCGCAATCGGCATGAGCCGAACCGTGCGGCGGGGCGGCGCTGCGGTATCGTCCGCATTCGACCGGAGGAGGCGTGATGGCAGAGCACGGGAGTACCGAACAAGCCGCAGCACCGCAATGGAAGGCGGAAACCATCGCCGTGCACGGCGGCTACCGACCCGACCCGACCACCCGCGCGGTGGCGGTGCCGATCTACCAGACCGTGGCCTATGCCTTCGACGATACCCAGCATGGTGCGGACCTGTTCGACCTGAAGGTGCCGGGCAACATCTACACCCGCATCATGAACCCCACCACCGATGTGCTCGAGCAGCGCATCGCCGCGCTGGAAGGGGGCATTGGCGCACTGGCGCTGGCCTCGGGCCAGGCGGCGATCACCTACGCGATCCAGACCATCGCCGAGGCCGGCGACAACATCGTGTCCTCCAGCGCGCTGTATGGCGGCACCTACAACCTGTTCGCGCACACCTTGCCGCAGTTCGGCATCCACACCCGGTTTGCCGACTACAACGATCCCGAGGCGTTCGCCGCGCTGATCGACGAGCGCACCAAGGCGGTGTTCGTGGAGTCGATCGGCAACCCGCGCGGCAACATCACCGATATCCAGGCGGTGGCGGACATCGCGCACGCGCACGGCGTGCCGTTGATCGTGGACAACACCGTGGCCACGCCGTACCTGCAGCGCTCCTTCGACTTCGGCGCCGACATCGTGGTGCACTCGCTGACCAAGTACCTGGGCGGCCACGGCACCAGCCTGGGTGGGGCGATCGTGGATTCCGGGCGGTTCCCGTGGGCCGAACACAAGCAGCGCTTCCGCCGCTTGAACGAGCCGGATGTGAGCTACCACGGCGTGGTCTATACCGAGGCACTCGGCGCGGCGGCCTACATCGGCCGCGCGCGCGTGGTGCCACTGCGCAACACCGGTGCGGCGATCTCGCCGTTCAATTCTTTCCTGATCCTGCAGGGCATCGAGACCCTGGCGCTGCGCCTGGACCGGATCAATGCCAACGCACTGGCCGTGGCCACGTTCCTGCGCGGGCATGCCAAGGTGGACTGGGTGAACTATGCCGCGCTGCCGGACCACCCCGAGCATGCGCTGGTGCAGAAGTACCTGCGCGGCCACGGCTCGGGCGTACTCACCTTCGGCCTGCCCGGCGGCCGTGCCGCCGGCGCGCGCTTCCTGGACGCACTGCAGCTGTTCACCCGGCTGGTGAATCTGGGCGATGCCAAGTCGCTGGCCACCCATCCGGCATCCACCACCCATCGGCAGTTGGACGCCGCCGAACTGGAGAAGGCCGGGGTCAGCGAGGACACCGTGCGGCTGTCGATTGGCATCGAACACATCGACGATCTGCTGGCGGACCTGCAGCAGGCGTTGGCCAAGGCGTAGAGGTGGGACCCACGGCGGCCGGTGCGGGCCGGTCGTCGTGGGGTTTTTATGTGCGATCGCGCACGGTAGGGCGGAGCCTTCTGCGTGGAGCGGCATTACCTGCCGGTCGACGGTCCGCCACCGGCGCAGGATGGGCCACGCGCCGGACCGGCCACCGCCGCATGCCCGACATCAGCCCGACACCGTGCCCGTCATGAGCCGCATCGCCCCGCGACGCCAGCGCCACGGCACCGACCGCCCGGCGCCGGAACGAACGGCATCCACGCATGGCGTGGATCTACGTCCATGTAGCGGGTGGCAGATGACCGCCCACGCCACGGACAGCCGTAGCCGGCGCATCCACGCGTGGATGGGGATCCCGGTAGCCGGTCCACGCCAGCACGGATGAGGCCGGTGCATCCCCGCCACGCGTGGATGGGAATCCATCTGGCCGGACCACGCCAAGCACGGATGACGCCGGTGCATCCACGCCACGCGTGGATGGGAATCCAGCTGGCCGGTCCACGCCAAGCACGGATAAGGCGTAGATCCACGCCATGCGTGGATGAACACCCGACCCACCCTGACCACGCGCACGCCGCACCGCACCAGCGCGTGGCACCACCAGGTTGAATCCGGTCGATCCACGCCACGCGTGGATGGGAATCCATCTGGCCGGACTACGCCAAGCAGGGATGAGGCGTAGATCCACGCCATGCGTGGATGAACACCCGACCCACCCCGACCACGTGCACACCGCACCGCACCAGCGCGTGACACCACCAGGTTGAATCCGGTCGATCCTCGCCACGCGTGGATGGGGTTCCCGCTGGCCGGTCCACGCCACGGACGGATGCGGCCGGTGCATCCCCGCCACGCGTGGATGGGAATCCATCTGGCCGGACCACGCCAAGCACGGATGAGGCGTAGATCCACGCCATGCGTGGATGAACACCCGACCCACCCCGACCACGCGCACGCCGCACCACCGCGTTACACCACCGGCGTGCATCCCCGCCACGCGTGGATGGGAATCCAGCTGGCCGGACCACGCCAAGCACGGATGAGGCGTAGATCCACGCCATGCGTGGATGAACACCCGACCCACCCTGACTTCGCGCACACCGCAACGCGTCAGCGCGCCAGCGCGTTACACCACCGGGATGCTGTGCTTGCCCATGGTGCGATAGGGCGGGGTGGCCATGACCATCTCGGCCAGCGAATAGGCCAGTTCGCGCTCGGCCATCACCGTGCCGTCGGCGCCGTGCTCGAGCAGATGCTTCACTTCTGCGTCGCTGTGCGCGCGCGCCAGCAGGGTCAGACCCGGGTTGAGCGCGCGCAGCTTGGCCAGGGTTTCGCCGGCTTCCAGTGGCTGCGGGATCGCCAGGACCGCGATCTTGGCGCGCTCGGGGTGGGCTTCGGCCAGCACCTTGTCCGAGGCGGCGCTGCCACGGATGCCGGGCAGGCCGGCCGCGTGCGCTTCAGCCACGTGTTCCTTGTTGTCGTCGATCACCAGCACCGGCACGCCGCGGTCGCGCAGCACCTGCGCCAGCGCGCTGCCGACGCGGCCGTAGCCGATCACGATGGCATGGTCGTGCAGGTCCAGCGACGGGCCAGGCGGCAGGTCGGTTTCCACCGCGGTCGGGGTGGTCTCCTGGTGCTTGAGCAGCCAGCGGTCGAGCAGGCCGAAGACCACCGGGTTGAGCATGATCGAGATCAGCGCGCCGGCCAGTACCAGCGCCTGGCCGGTCGGCGGCAGGATCTTCAGGGTCACGCCGAGCCCGGCGATGATGAAGGCGAATTCGCCGATCTGCGCCAGGCTGGCCGAGATGGTCAGCGCGGTACCGGTCGGGTGGCCGAACGCACGCACGATCAGGAACGCGGCGGCCGACTTGCCGAACATGATGATCGCGGCGGTGGCCAGCACCTGCCAGGGATGCTCGATCAGGATGGCCGGGTTGAACAGCATGCCCACCGAGACGAAGAACAGCACCGCGAACGCATCGCGCAGCGGCAGCGAGTCGTTGGCCGCCTTGTGGCTCAGCTCCGATTCGTTGAGCAGCATGCCGGCGAAGAACGCACCCAGCGCGAAGGACACCCCGAACAGCATCGCCGAGCCGAATGCCACGCCCAGTGCGATGGCCAGCACCGCCAGGGTGAACAGCTCGCGCGAACCGGTGCCGGCAATGCGCTCCAGGATCCACGGAATCACCCGGCGGCCGACCACCAGCATCACCGCCACGAACAGCCCCAGCTGCACGAACGTCCAGCCGATGCTGGCCAGCACGCTGCCAAGGGTGTGGGTTTCATTGGCCGAGTCCGGCCCGAACACACCGGCCAGGACCGGCATCATCACCAGCGCCAGGACGCAGGCGAGGTCCTCGACGATCAGCCAGCCCACCGCGATCTTGCCGCGCTGGGTTTCCAGCAGGCGACGTTCTTCCATCGCGCGCAGCAGTACCACGGTACTGGCCGTGGCCAGCGCGAAGCCGAACACCACGCCGTGGATGACCGGCCAGCCCATCAGCGCCGCCAGGCCCCAGCCGAGCAGGGTGGCCACCAGGATCTGGCCGATCGCACCGGGAATGGCGATGGCCTTCACCGCCATCAGGTCTTTCAGCGAAAAATGCAGTCCCACCCCGAACATCAGCAGCATCACGCCGATTTCGGCCAACTGGTTGGCCAGGGCCTGGTCGGCGACGAAGCCGGGAGTGAAGGGTCCTACGCAGATGCCCGCAACCAGATAACCGACCAGGGGAGACAAACGCAGCTTGTTGGCCAGCGCGCCCAGGATGAAGGCGAGTCCAAGGCCAACGGCAACGATGTTGATCAGGTCGGTGTCATGGTGCATCGGGGCTCGCAGAAATAGGGGATGTCCCGATTTTCACCGATGCGGCCGATCCGGGCAAACATCGCGTGCCGCATTGCTGGTATGTCCCCGTGGTCAGGCGATGTGCTGTCCGGGACAGGCGCGCATGACCGGCATGAATGCGCGGAATCGGCAGGTGGCCGGGCCAGAACGCCCATGCCCCGGCGGACCGGGGCATGGGGAGTCAACGACCGATTACCACTTGTAGGTGATCCGTCCGTACACGTAGGCGCCGTTGAAGCCGTACGGCGAGTAGTTGCTGTACGGCAGCATGCCCCAGGTGGAGTTCTGCAGGTCCACGGTGCGGTCGGGGTACTCGTCCAGCAGGTTGTCCGCCCCCACGGTGAGGGTCCAGTTGTCGCTGGGCTTGTAGCTCACCGAGGCATCGAGCACCCACGAGGCGTCGTAGGTCTGGTCACGCAGCGCGGTGGCCGAATTGCGTACGGTGAAGCTGCCGTAGCGGGTCGCGGCCAGGTTCAGGTCCCAGTGGTCGCTGCGCCAGGTGCCGCTCAGGATGGTCTTGTCGCGCGGGTAGCTGTCCTCGATGCGGCCGATTTCATCGCGACCGATCAGCGACTGGGTGATGCCCAGCGTGCCGAACACCGGCGGGGAGGCGATGAACTTCTTCACCTCGGTCTCGTTGTAGCTGTAAGCGGCGGTCAGTTCCAGGGTGCTGGCGCTGAAGGGGATGCTGTAGCTGGAGACCGCATCCACGCCGCGGGTGCGGGTGTCCACGCCGTTGGTGAAGTAGGAGAACGCGGTGACGCCCGGCAGCCCCAGGCCGCTCAGCAGCGCGTTGGCCGCATCGTTGGTGGTGATGTTGGTGGACAGCACGATGCGGTCGTCGATGTCGATCTGGTACGCATCCACGGTCAGGTACAGGCGTTCGACCGGCTGCAGCACCAGGCCCAGGCTGTAGGAGGTGGAACTCTCGGCCTTCAGCGGGCTGGCCCCCAGCGCCTGCGCGGCCTGGCTGGTGGTGGGGAAGGTGCCGCGCTCGACGAAGGCGCCGTTGATGATCGTGCTGGTCACCGCCTGGTAGCTCTGCTGGGCCAGCGACGGGGCGCGGAAGCCCGAGGACGCGGTGGCGCGCAGGGCGACCTTGTCGGTGAACGCATAGCGCGCCGAGAGCTTGCCGGAGAACTTGTCGCCGAAGTCCGAGTAGTCTTCATAGCGCCCGGTCACGCCCGCCGAGAACTTGTCGGTGAGGTCCGCTTCCAGGCCGGCATACACCGCGTAGTTGTGGCGGTCATTGGACACCGCGTTGAGCGGAGTAAAACCGCCGAAGCCCTGCGCGCCGGTGCCGAAGTACGAGTTGGCCTCACCGGCGGACTGTTCCCACTTCTCCCGACGGTACTCACCGCCAAAGGACAGCGTGACCGGATAGGCCAGGCCCCAGTCCAGCGACTTGGTCAGATCGGCGTTGACGATGTCCTGGGTGTACTTGAGCGCACCGTCGTAGAACGAGCGCGGGCTGGCCAGGCCCAGGCTGTAGTTGATGGTGTTGCGGGTGTGGAAGTCGATCGTGTTCTCGCCGTGGTTGGCGCTCACATCCCAGGTCCAGCCGTTGTCGGTGTCGCCCTTGACCCCGGCCACCAGCGAGCGGTCCTTGGAGTACTGGTTGATCTGCGGCACGAAGCCGTCCGGGTAGGTCTGCGCCAGCAGCGCGCCCTGGCCGTTGTTGGTGCGCGAGCGGTAGAACGCGAACGAGGTGATGTCGCGGTTGCTGGCCATGGCGGTGGCGTAGGCCGAGACATGGTCGGTGAACTGGAAGCTGGCGTTGACCGAGGCGGCGCTGGCATCCACCTGCGGATCGCCGACGATGAAGGTCGTCTGGCCGATGTCGGGGTAGTTGACCGTGTTGGGCGTGGTGCCCTGGTAGGGGCCGGCGCGGTTGCTCTCGTCCTGCTGGCTGATCTGTCCGGCCACGTGCACGCTGCCGCGGCCGTCGGCGAAGCCGATCCCGGCATCGCCGGAGATCTGGTACTTGTTGCCGTCCCCGGCCGAGTACTGGCCCGCATCCACGGCCAGGCTGCCGCCGGCGGCCGAGCCCTTGAGCACGATGTTGACCACCCCGGCGATGGCGTCCGAGCCGTACTGGGCCGAGGCGCCGTCGCGCAGCACTTCCACCCGCTCGATGGCCGCGATCGGGATCGCGTTGATGTCCACCGCCGAGGAGCCGCGGCCGATGCTGCCGTTGACGTTGATCTGTGCCGAGGTGTGCCGGCGCTTGCCGTTCACCAGTACCAGCACCTGGTCCGGCGACAGCCCGCGCAACTGCGCCGGGCGGATGCCGCTGGTGCCGTCGGTCAGGGCCGGGCGCGGGAAGTTGAGCGAGGGCAGGGCGCGCGCCAGCGCGGTGGCCAGCTCGGTGGTGCCGGTGGACTGCAGGGCTTCGGGGGTGATGATGTCGATCGGCGACTGCGACTCGGCCACGGTGCGGTCGGCGACCCGGGTGCCGGTGACGATGATGGTGTCCAGCGTGTTGGCCGCCGCGCGCGCGGGGGCGTCCTGGGCAGCGGCGGCGAAGCTGGAGGCACCGAGCACGACAGCAACGGCGGCGGCGAGCGTACTGGTCTTGCGGTTCATCAGGGTGGGGCTCCGGTAGGGATGGCGCGGCACCGGAACGACAGCGCGACGGCGGGGAGGGACGTCGGCGGAGGCGGGTGTTGCGGTGCGCAATAAACGAATTAACGGGATATTCATCGCTTGTCAAATAATCGCCACATCCGCAAAAAACGTTGCAAAAGCAACCATTTACGTGAATCGGCGGGCGCGACAGCAAGGTCCCGGAGAGGCGCAGGCAGGGTCGTGGGAGAGAGGTACGAGGCCTGCCGCGCATCCCGGGGCGCGTCAAGTATTCGTTAACGCTAGAATTACGTCGCAGGAAGGGTGCTCACCAGCACATTCCATTCCGTTATATGGACCCCCCAAGATGATTTCCCTTCGTAACTTCGCCTTGCGCCGTGGCGAGCGGCTGCTGTTGTCCAACGTCGACCTGACCCTGCACGCGGGGTACCGCGTCGGCGTGGTCGGCCGCAACGGTGCCGGCAAGTCCAGCCTGTTTGCCGCCGTGAAGGGCGAGCTGGAGGCCGACAAGGGCGACGTCGACCTGCCCGGCAAGATCCGCATTGCCAGCGTGGCCCAGGAAACCCCGTCGCTGCCCGACCCCGCCCTGCAGTTCGTGCTGGAAGGGGACACCGAAGTGGCCGCGGTCATGCGCGAGGAAGCCGACGCGGCCGCGCGCGAGGACTGGGAAGCGGTGGCCACCGCGCACCAGAAGATGGCCGAGATCGGTGCCTACGACGCCGAAGCGCGCGCCGGCAAGCTGCTGCATGGCCTGGGCTTCCCGGCCGAGACCCATTCGCGGGCGGTGTCCTCGTTCTCCGGCGGCTGGCGCGTGCGCCTGAACCTGGCGCGCGCGCTGATGATGCCCAGCGACCTGCTGCTGCTCGACGAACCAACCAACCACCTGGACCTGGATGCGGTGTTCTGGCTGGAACAGTGGCTGCTCAAGTACCCGGGCACGCTGCTGCTGATCTCGCATGACCGTGAGTTCCTGGACAACGTGGCCACCCACACCCTGCACCTGCACGGCGGTGGGGCCAAGCTGTATCCCGGCGGCTATACCGACTTCGAGCGCCAGCGCGCCGAACAGCTGCGCCAGCAGCAGATCGCGCACGAGAAGGAACAGGCCGAGCGCGCCCACCTGCAGAGCTTCATCGACCGCTTCAAGGCCCAGGCAAGCAAGGCCGCCCAGGCGCAGAGCCGGATGAAGCGGCTGGCCAAGCTGGCCGGCACCGAGGCGGTGCGCGCCGAGCGCGAGTTCCGCATCGAGTTCTCCCCGCCGGCCAAGCTGCCGTTCTCGCTGATCCGGCTCAACCACGTCGAGGCCGGTTACGGCGCCGATTCGGTGATCCTGCACAACGTGGGGTTCGGCCTGGAAGCTGGCCAGCGCATCGGCCTGCTGGGTCCCAACGGCGCCGGCAAGACCACGCTGGTCAAGACCCTGGTGGGCGAGCTGTCGCCGATCTCCGGCGAGCGCGCCGCGCACCCGGACCTGCGAATCGGGTACTTCGCCCAGCACACGGTCGAGTCCCTGCACGAGGGGCAGTCGCCGATGGAGCACTTCCGCGACCTGGACCGCGATGCGCCCAACCAGGTGTTCCGCGACTTCCTTGGCAAGTGGAATTTCGCCGGCGACCGGGCCTTCGAGCCGGTGGACGGGTTCTCCGGTGGCGAGCGCGCGCGCCTGGCGCTGGCGCTGATCGCCTTCCAGCAGCCCAACGTACTGCTGCTGGACGAACCGACCAACCACCTTGACCTGGAAATGCGCGAAGCGCTGGCCGAGGCGCTGGCCGACTTCGAGGGCGCGATCGTGATGGTGTCCCATGACCGCCATCTGATCGGTCTGGTCTGCGATACCTTCTGGCGCGTGGCCGATGGCGTGGTCGAGCCGTTCGACGGCGACCTGGACGCGTACGCGGCGTGGCTGCGCTCGCGTCCGGCCGCGCAGGGGACCAAGCAGAAGATGGCCGCCGCCGCGCCCGAGCCGGTGCCGCCGACCCCGCCGCTGCCGCCGAAGAAGCCGGTCAACCCGCACAAGCTGGCCGCCGCCGAAGCCAAGGTGGGCGAGCTGGAAGCGCTGCTGGCCGACCTGGACCGCCAGCTGGCCGATCCGTCCAACTACGCCGACGCAACGCGCATGGCGGTGCTCGGCCGTGATCGCGAAGCCACCGCCACCCTGCTCGGCAAGGCCGAGCAGACCTGGATGGAACTGCTCGAGGCCTGATCACGGCCGGATGCGGCACGCGGGTACGTGCCGCATCCCCGGTCGATCCACGTGCGCGTGGATGCGCCGGGGCCAGGCATGGCGCCCTCCGCGCGGGGCGTGGATCTAGGGGGCTTCCAGCCATTCCCGGAACCGCCGCGCCGCATCGCTTTCAGCGCGCGAGCGCAGGCGCGTCAACCAGTATCGTCCCAGCGCCAGGGTCTGCGCGAAGGGCTGGATCAACCGCCCGTGGGCCAGGTCCTGCTCGAACATCTTCAACGGCAGCAGTGCCACGCCGGCGCCGGCCGCCGCCGCGCTGGCCAGGGTCAGTGACGAGTCAAACACCGGTCCGCGTGCTTCCAGCTCCGGCACGCCGGCCGCCTGCAGCCAGCGCGGCCATTCGTCGCTGCGGTAGGAGCGCAGCAGGATGGTGTTGGCCAGGTCGCGCGGCTGGCGCAGTGCGCGCGCCACCGCCGGCGCGCACAGCGGCGCGAACGGTGCGTCCAGCACCGGCGTGCAGACGTGCCCCTGCCAGTCGCCATCGCCAAAACGGATCGCCATGTCCAGGCCTTCACCGGCCAGGTCGATGCGGTTGTTGTGGGTCTGTATGCGCAGCTCGATATCCGGGTGGCGCGCGTTGAAATCGGCCAGGCGTGGCAGCAGCCAACCGGTGGCGAACGTGCCCACCACGCCCACGCCCAGCACCTCGCGGAAGTGCCCGCCGACGAACCGGTCCAGGCTCACGGCGATCCGATCGAAGGCCTCGTTGAGCACCGGGTACAGGCGCGCGCCTTCGTCGGTGAGCGCCACCCCGCGCGGCAGCCGGTTGAACAGCGACACCCCGAGCCGATCCTCCAGCGCGCGGATCTGGTGGCTCAGCGCGGCCTGGCTGACGCACAGTTCCAGCGCTGCGCGGGTGAAGTTCTGGTGGCGGGCGGCGGCCTCGAAGGCACGCAGCGCATTGAGCGGCAACTGGGGGCGGATCATGCAGGGAGCCGTGAGCAGGGTTGATGGATGATCGCATTGAACCGGGCGGTGGCGCGCCGGTGTTCACGGAGATTCGCGTTCGGGGCGGATATACCCGGTGCCCCGGCCCGGCAAGGCATCAATCCTGCTAATGCCTGGTCCTGAAAATGCTCGCTGGTCACCCGCCGTGCGCGCTTGAATACTCCCGGTTCCCCAAGGAGATTGCGCATGCTCGCTCGACGACAGTTCCTGCAATGGACCGGCAGCGCCGCGGCCTCGCTGTTGGCGGCCACCGCGCTGGCGAAAGTGCCTTCGGCGGCGGCGCCGTTGGCCACGGCCACGGATCTGGCCGCGCTGGAAGCGGCCAGCGGCGGGCGCCTGGGCGTCACCCTGCTCGATACCGCCAGCGGTGCGCGCATCGGCCACCGCCAGGACGAACGCTTCCCGATGTGCAGCACCTTCAAGTTCGTGCTGTGCGCCGCCGTGCTGCACCAGGCCGACAGCGGCCGGCTGTCGCTGGACCGGCGCGTGCCGGTGCGCCAGCAGGACCTGCTCGCGCATGCGCCGGTGACCGGTCGCCATGTCGGCAAGGACCTGAGCGTGCGCGATCTGTGCCGTGCCACCCTGGTCACCAGCGACAACCCGGCAGCCAACCTGCTGCTGGGCGTGATCGGCGGCCCCCCGGCGGTGACCGGCTTCCTGCGCGCGCATGGCGATGCGGTGACCCGCAACGATCGGCTGGAGCCGGAGATGAACCGCTTCGCGCCGGGCGATCCGCGCGATACCACCAGCCCGGCGGCGATGGCAGCCAGCCTGCAGCGTTTGCTGCTCGGCGATGTGCTCAGCGCACCGGGGCGCCAGCAGTTGGCCGATTGGCTGATCGACAACGAAACCGGCGATGCGCGCCTGCGTGCCGGGCTGTCCAAGGCCTGGCGGGTGGGCGACAAGACCGGCAGCAACGGCCAGGACACCACCAACGACATCGCCATCCTGTGGCCGCTGGCCGGCGGCGCACCCTGGGTACTGACCAGCTACCTGCAGGGCGCGCGCGTGGACGATGCCGGCCGCAACGAGGTGCTGCGCCAGGTGGCGGTCATCGCCGAACAGCACATCCGCGCAGGTTGATGGGGTGCCGACCAATGGCCGGCACTCCCAGGGGCGGGGTCAGGCGTGCGGGTGGCTGCCCTGCACCGCGTCCAGGAACTCGCGGCCCCAGCGGTCCACGTCGTGGTACTCCACGCTGCCAAACAGCTGGCGCATGCGCCCGGTGGCTTCCTCTTCGGGCATCGACAGCGCCTGCAGCAGCCCGGCGGTGAGGTCGGCCGGGTCGTGGGGATTGGTCAGCACCGCGCCCTTGAGTTCGGCGGCCGCGCCGGCAAACTCGCTCAGTACCAGCACGCCGCTGCTGCCTTCGATGCCGTGGGTCGCCACGAATTCCTTGGCCACCAGGTTGAGTCCGTCGCGCAGCGGGGTGATCCACATCACGTGCGCGGCCGCGTAGTGCGCCACCACCTCCTCGAACGGCAGTGCCTGCGCGAAGAACCGCACCGGGGTCCAGTCCAGCCGCGAGAAGCGTCCATTGATGCGCCCCACCGCCTGCTCGATCTGGTTCTGCAGCGTGCGGTACACGGTCATTTCGCTGGCCGCCGGCACGCAGACCATCAGCAGGGTCACCTTGCCCTGGCGCTCGGGATGCTGCGCCAGAAGGCGCTCGAACGCCTCCAGCTTGGCCAGCGTGCCCTTGGTGTAATCCAGGCGCTCCACCGACAGCACCAGCTTGCGCGCGCCGATCTCGCGGCGCAGCTTGAAGATGTCGTTGCGCACGTCACCGCGCGCGAGCACGCCGTGGATGCGGCGCAGATCGGTGCCGACCGGATGCGCGCCCAGCGCCACTTCACGGTCCCCGACACGCAGGCGCGTGGTCATCGTGTCCAGGCCGACGGCACAGCCGTAGGTAAGGAAGCGCGGCGCGCAGCTTTCCCATGCCAGGCGCTCGGCCGGCATCGCCCCGCGCACCACGTCCACGAAGTTCTCCACCTGGCGCGGGATGTGGAAGCCGATGTAGTCGCATGACAGCAGGCTGCCGATGATCTCGCGTCGCCACGGCACCACGTTGAAGACGTCGGCCGAGGGGAAATAGGTGTGGTGGAAGAAGGCGATCTTCAGGTCCGGGCGCAGCTCGCGCAGGGTGGCCGGCACCATCCACAGGTTGTAGTCGTGGATCCACACGGTGGCGCCATGCGCGGCTTGGGCGGCGGTGGCCTCGGCGAACCTGCGGTTGACCTTCAGGAACACCTGCCAGTCTTCCTCGCGGAACTTCGCGCGTTCCCAGAACACGTGCAGCATCGGCCAGAACGCTTCCTTGGAGAAGCGCTTGTAGAAGATGTCCACGTCCTGCTTGCTCAACGGCACGCGCGCGGCGGTCAGGGTGGGGTAGCGCTCGGCGTCCACCGCCAGGTGGGTCTGGAATGGACCGCGCTTGGGATCATCGATGCCCCAGGCCACCCAGGAGCCCTTCTGGCCGCCTTCGAAGAAGCTCAGCAGCGAGGGAATGATGCCGTTCGGCGAGCGTGGCGGGCGCTGCACCAGCACGCCGTCTTCCATCACTTCATCGAAGGGCAGGCGGTGGTAGACCATCACCAGGTCCGCGCCGTCGGCGCGCGCCTGCGCCGGCGGGCGCAGGTAAGGGTCGTCATCGGCAAGCAGGCCGAAGTGTTCGATCGCTTCGAGGATGCCCCCGCAGCCGGGTGCCTGCGCATGGAAGGTGTGCTTCAGCTCCGCGGTGGCAGCGGTCAGCGCCGGCTCCGAATCGCCCACGCACACCCCGCGGAAACCGGAGGTGTACATCGACAGGTCATTGAGGGTGTCGCCGGCCACCAGGATCCGATCGCGCGGCAGTTCCAGCAGGCGCGCAAGCGCGGCCAGGGTACGGCCCTTGTCGGTATCGGGCGGCAGGATGTCCAGATAGCGGTCGGCCGAATACAGCACGTCGCAGCCCAGCGCCTGGGCGGCCGCCTGGATCTGTGAGCGCAGCGGCGCCAGCGTATCGGGATCGCAGAAATACGAGCAGCGGCGTTCCTGTGGCACATCCTGGCGCTGCAGCGCGGTGAACGGACGCATCGCCGCGGCCACCACCTGCTCGCCGGGCCAATGCGCGTCGATCATCGATTGCAGGGGCTGCAGCGGCTGCAGGGTATGGCCGTCGACGACCGTCGCGCCGACATCGCAGACCACGTAATCCGGGCGCGGAATGGCAGGATCGGAGAGCAGCGGCATCACCGCTTCCAGGCCGCGGCCGGTGATGAAGATCAGGGCGATGCCGGGGTGCTGGTCGACCAGCCGGTAGAGCCGATGACGCGCGGCAGCGTCGCCGGCGAGGAAGGTGCCATCCAGATCGGTGGCCAGGATCAGTTGCGGGGCCGGCAGTGCCGGCGATGTACGGGTTGGCGTGGGGGAGGTCGGTGTCGAAACAGTCAATGCACTTCCTTATCGGAGTCGGCGGGGAAGGGGGAATCGGGATCCGGCGGCGCGGTGTCGGTCTCGGGCATCAGCTCCAGTGCCGAGGGCGTGGTGCGCAGCATCAGCCGGAACCCGACCGGGTGCGTGCGCAGGCGCTGGAAGCTGAGCAGGCGCGCGGTGGTGAACAGCGCCAGCAGCATCAGCACCAGCGCGAAGTACAGCGGCAGCGCCGGCGCACCGAAGCGCTGCATGGCCGCACCGGCCAACGCCGGGCCCAGCGCGGCCCCCACGCCGTGCACCAGCAGCAGGCTGGAGCAGCCCGAGAGCAGATGCTGGCGCGGCAGGTAATCGAGCATGTGCGCCACCGCCAACGGATACAGCGCAAACGCCAGCCCGCCATAGCAGAAGAACAGGCCGAACAGCAGGTGGGCCTGCACCTGGATCATCGGTAGCGATGCCACCACGGCGAGGCCGGCGGCGGCCAGGCTGAGTGCCACCAGCCCGCTGCGCCGGTCATGCCCGTTGCTGATCTGGCCCAGCGGCCACTGCAACAGCGCCCCGCCGAGAATGGCGGTGAGCATGAACAGCGGCACGCCGTTGCCCTGCAGGCCCACCTCGCCGGCGTACACCGGCAACAGGCCCCAGAACGCGCCCATCGCCAGCCCGGACAGACCGGCGGCCACGGTGGCCACCGGGGCCATCGCATACAACCGGCCCAGCGTCAGTCGCGTCACCACCGGCACCTCCGGCGGGCGCAGGCGCGTGGCCGTGACCGGCAGCACCGCCGCACATACCAGGATCGCGGTCAGCATGAACATCGCCAGCGCGCTGGCGTCGCCCAGCATCAACAGCACCTGGCCCAGCGCCAGCGCGGAGAGGTTGATCACCATGTACAGCGAGAACGCGCGGCTGCGCCGGGCCGGATCGGGCTCGGCGTTGAGCCAGCTCTCGATCACCGTGTACAGCCCCACCAGCGCGATGCCGGTGGCGATGCGCAGCAGGCCCCAGCCGACGGGATTGATCCACAGCGGATGCAGCAGCACTGCGATCGCGGCCAGCGCGGCAAAGAAGGCGAACGCGCGGATATGCCCGATCCGACCGATCAGCGAGGGTGCGACGAAGGTACCGGCGAAAAACCCGGCGAAATAGCCGGACATCACCAGCCCCAGCGTGCCGGCGCCGAAGCCGGCCTGGCCGCCGCGCACCGCCAGCAGCGTGCCCAGCAGGCCGCTGCCGGTGAGGAGCAGCGCGACGCCGGTGAGCAGGGCGGTCAGCCGCCACATGCGGGCGGTCTCGGTGGAAATGAAAAAGCGAACACCTGATCCACCCTAGCACAGACCACTTGAAGGCCCGGCCATCGCATCGGCGCGCACGGGCACGCGTGCGGCTTGCGCTACCGCAGCGAACGCTGGAAACTCCGCGGGCCGCGCGCGCGGCAGCGGCCTGCGCGCCGATGGTCTTTCTTCCCTTTGCCCGGGTGCCGGGTGCTTCAACAGGAGTAGCAGGTGTGATCCAGGACGTCGATTCCAAGCGTAGCCTCCTGCCGGGGAAGATCCTGCTGTACTTCTCGGCGGTGATGCTGCTGGCGTTGCTCTGCTACGGCTGGTCGATGCCGCCGGTGGATGCCTCCGGTTTCCGCCAGACCCAGACCGCGCTGTCGATCGACTGGATCGCCCGCGGCTTCCCGGTGTTCAGCTACATCACGCCGGTGATCGGCGCGCCCTGGGCCATTCCGTTCGAGTTCCCGCTGTACCAGTGGCTGGCGGCGATGCTGGCCAACGCCACCGGCATGGGCATCGACAACAGCGCGCGGCTGGTATCGGCGCTGTTCCATGTCGGCTGCATCTGGATGGTCTATCGCCTGGTCCTGGCCATCCGCGCCGAGCGTGCGCTGGCGCTGTGCATCGCCGGTGCCTTCGCGGCGTCGCCGTATGCGTTGTTCTGGGGGCGCTCGGTGATGATCGAGTCCACCGCGGTGTTCTTCGGGCTGGTGTTCGCATGGGCCATGGCAAGCCTGCGCGCGACGCCGCTGCGCGTACCGCGGATGCTGGCGCTGGGCCTGGTGGCGGTGGTCGCGGCGGTGTTGTCGGCACTGGTCAAGGTCACCACCTTCTTCGGGTTTGCCGCCTTTGTCGCGCTGGCCTTCGCCTGGCTGGCGCTGCGCGAACATGGCTGGCGCCCGCAATGGCTGGCCCGGCACTGGCCGCTGCTGGTCTGGGGTGCGCTGGCCGCGCTGGCCGTGCTTGCGGTGATGACCCAGTGGCTGTCCCACGCCGATGCGCTCAAGGCGCAGTCGCCGCTGGGCCGAGAGGTGACCTCCAGTGCCCTGTCGACCTGGAACTACGGCACCCTGCAGCAGAAGCTGGACCCGGCCACCTGGTGGGGCACGGTGTTCAAGAAGCGCTTCACCGGCGCGGTCGGCTCCAACTGGGTGTTCCTCATCTTCCTGGTGGTCGGCCTGTGCGCGCGCCCGATCCGCGGCGCGGTACTGCTGTTGCTGGTGGCCTACCTGGCGCCGGTGGCGGTGTTCACCAACCTGCATATCGCCCACCCCTACTACCAGGCGGCCAACATCGTGTTTGCCACCTCCATCGTCGGTCTGGTGGTCTGGTGGAGCATCCAGCGCGCGCAGGTCACCGGCAAGACCGCGCGTCCGCTCTGGCTGGTCGGCGTGCTGTGCCTGCTGTCGTTGGGCTACCTGGGCGGCAACTATGCCAAGCGCATGAAGGAAGCGCGCGAACCCGGCCCGGTGGCGCAGATCGCCGCCGTGATCAAGGCCGGCACGCCGGCGCAGAGCGTGATCGTCGCCTTCGGCCAGGACTGGTCGTCCGAGCTGCCTTACTTCGCCAGCCGTCGCGCGGTGATGGTGCCCGATTGGGCCCCGACTCCCGCATTGGCGTCGATGGCCGACTCGGACGCCGCGCTGGGCCGGTTCCCGCTCGGCGCGCTGGTGAACTGCCCCAACAACATCGGCAGCGATGCCACGCGCAGCGCCCTGCAGCAGCAGATCATCGCCCGCTACAGCGCCGGGGCCAGCGTCCGCACCGTCGGGCAGTGCCAGGTCTGGCTGCATCCCTGACCGGGGGCGATCGCCGCAGGCGCACTGCCCGCGGCGATCGCGGTTTGCGTGCATGCCGCGGTGTGGTTAGGGTGGGGGCATGAATGTTTCCGCCGTTGCACCTGCTGTCCTGCTGCTGGCCCTGGCTGGCTGTTCCCGCCACTCCGACGCGGTGTCGCACGACATCGCCAATGCCCCGGCCGATGCGTTCCTGGCAGCGGTCGCCGCGCATTGCGGCAAGGCCTACGAGGGCAGGGTGATCGCCAACGAGCCGCGCACCGACGCGCCTGATCCGTTCGAGGGCAAACGCCTGGTGATGCACGTGCGCGGCTGCCAGGATCCGGCGCACGTGCTGCGCATCCCGTTCCATGTCGGCGATGACCACTCGCGGACCTGGGTGATCAGCCGTACCGAGGGCGGGCTGCGGCTCAAGCACGACCATCGCCACCAGGACGGCAGCCTGGATGCGCTCAGCCTGTACGGCGGCGACAGCAAGCCGCCGGGGACGGCGCAGCGCCAGAGCTTCCCGGTGGATGCCGATTCGGTGGCGATGTTCCGCAAGGCGGACATGCTGCCCTCGGTGCACAACACCTGGGCGATGGAGATTGAACCGGACCAGCGCTTCATCTACGAGCTGACCCGGCCTGGCGGCCGGCGCTTCCAGGTCGAGTTCGACCTGTCCAAGCCGGTGCCGCTGCCACCGCCGCCGTGGGGCAGCGAGGCGGCCCCGCAGTAACGCGGGACCGTCGCTGGCGGCATCGGACGGCGATCAGCGCACGCCGAAGCGGGCGCGGCAGCCGTTGCTGACCCACAGGCTGCCGTTGGTGTAACCCCAGCTGCGGCCCTCCACGCAGGCGCTGCCGGAGAGCTGCTGGAGCAGCACCGGCCGGCCCTGGCGGGCTTCCCACGCGCAGGTCTGCTGGCGGTTGCCGTTGCTGCTGCAGGTCACGCTGTAGTTGCTGTTGCCGCCGCCGTTGCCACCGCCCCAGCCGCCGCGGGCCTCGGCGAACTCGCCCCGGCAGCCGCGGTTGACCCAGACCGCGCCGTTGCGCACGCCCCAGGTCTGGCCCTCGACGCAGGCCGAGCCGGAAATCTGCCGGACCAGGGTGGCGTTGCGCCAGCCGGTGTTGCAGGTGCGCTCGCGGTTGTCCTGGCTTTCGCAGCGGATGGTGCCGCCGGTGCCGCTCCCGCCGCCCCAGTTGCCGCCATTGCCGCGGCCCTCGACGAAATCGGCGCGGCAGCCGCCGCTGACCCACACCGTGCCGTTGCGCGAGCCCCAGGTACGGCCTTCCTGGCAGGCGGTGCCGGAGATCTGCCGCGACAGCCGCGCGCTGCGCCAGCCGGTGTTGCAGACCCGTTCGCGGTTGTTCTGGCTCTCGCAGCGCACCGTGCCGTTGTTGCCGCCGCCGCCGCCGTTCCAGCCGCCGCCATTGCCGTTCAGCGAGGTGGCGATGTCCTGCTTGATCCGGGAGAAGCCCCAGCCGGAGTTGACCTGGGCCAGGTAGAAGCGCAACTGGTCGTCGGGGATGCGCCGGCCATTGGACTGGTCGGCGTACTCCTGGGTAATCACCCGTGAGCGGTCGTTGGAGGACAACTGGGACAGGTTCTCCGGGGCGTAGGCCCGGGTGCTCATCTGGGCCTGCACGGCCGGGGCGCTACAGCCCAGGGCCAGGGCCAGGCAGACAACGGTAAGGCGGCGGTTCATGGCGACATCCCCTTGCGGTCGTTGGTGCGCGGACTATAGGAACGGGGCGGGTTCAGGGCGCGTGATGCCCGCCGCCCCCGCCCGCCGGGTGGTGCCGGGCAGGGGGTGATGCGCGCCGATTTGCCCCGGCGCAGCCTACGCCGCAGAATAAAGGGCTGTCCGGCGCAACCTGGTGCCGGCATCCTCCTGCGGAGCTTTACCCCCATGCGTACCCACTTCTGCGGCCTGGTCGATGAGACCCTGATTGGCCAAACCGTTACCCTCGCCGGCTGGACCGACGTTGCCCGCAACCAGGGCGGCGTGTGCTTCATCGATCTGCGCGATCATGAAGGCATCGTGCAGGTGACGGTGGAAGTCGACAACGCGGCCGTGTTTGCCGTGGCGGCCAGCCTGGGCTACGAGGACGTGCTGCAGGTGGAAGGCGTGGTGCGCGCGCGCCATGCGGTCAACGACAAGATGCGCACCGGCAAGGTGGAAGTGATCGCCACGGCCATCACCGTCCTCAACAAGGCCGAGCCGCTGCCGTTCCACGCCCACGAGAACCCGGGCGAGGAAACCCGCCTGAAGTACCGTTACCTGGACCTGCGCCGCCCGGAAATGCAGCGCATGCAGCGCACCCGCATCAAGCTGGTGCAGGCGCTGCGCCGCCACCTGGACGCCACCGGCTTCCAGGACATCGAAACCCCGATCCTGACCAAGGCCACCCCGGAAGGCGCGCGCGACTTCCTGGTGCCGGCGCGCATGCACCCGGGTGAGTTCTACGCCCTGCCGCAGAGCCCGCAGCTGTTCAAGCAGATCCTGATGGTGGCCGGCTTCGACCGGTACTACCAGATCGCGCGCTGCTTCCGCGACGAAGCCCTGCGCGCCGACCGCCAGCTGGAATTCACCCAGCTGGACATGGAGTTCGCCTTCGTCCGCGAGCGCGACGTGCAGGATTTCGTCGAGGACATGATCCGCGCCATCTTCAAGGAAGTGGTCGATGTCCAGCTCGATGCCAGCTTCCCGCGCATGACCTGGGCCGAGGCGATGCGTCGCTACGGGTCGGACAAGCCGGACCTGCGCATCGCGCTGGAGCTGGTGGACGTGGCCGAGCTGGTCAAGGCCAGCGAGTTCCCGGTGTTCACCGCCGCGGCCAATGATGCCGACGGCCGCGTGGCCGCGCTGCGCATCCCCGGCGGTGCCGTGCTGAGCCGCAAGCAGATCGACGAATACGCCGCGCATGCCGCCAAGTACGGCGCCAAGGGCCTGGCCTACATCAAGATCGCCGAGAACGGCGAGGTCAGCTCGCCGATCGCCAAGTTCTTCAGCGAGGACGCCTTTGCCGCGCTGGTGGCCCATGTCGGTGCCGGCAACGGCGACATCGTGTTCTTCGGTGCCGGTGGCTACAACAAGGTCTCCGACTTCATGGGCGCGCTGCGCCTGAAGGCCGGCAAGGACTTCAACCTGGTCGCCGCCGGCTGGGCACCGCTGTGGGTCACCGACTTCCCGATGTTCGAGTACGACGACGAAGCCCAGCGCTACGTCGCCCTGCATCACCCCTTCACCGCGCCGGCGGTGGACGACATCGCCGAGCTGCGCGCCAATGCAAAAACCGCCGTCTCGCGCGGCTATGACATGGTGCTCAACGGCAACGAAATCGGCGGCGGTTCGATCCGTATCCACCGCTCGGACATGCAGAGCACGGTGTTCGACCTGCTGGGCATCGGTGCCGAAGAGGCCGAGGCCAAGTTCGGCTTCCTGCTGGATGCACTGCGCTTCGGCGCGCCGCCGCACGGTGGCATCGCCTTCGGCATCGACCGCATCGCCGCGCTGATGGCCGGCACCGAGTCGATCCGCGACGTCATCCCGTTCCCCAAGACCACCGGCGCGCAGTGCCTGATGACCGGCGCCCCGTCGCCGATTCCGGACGAGCAGCTGGCCGAAGTGCACATCCAGGTCCGCCCGCGCAAGAACTGATCCGTACACACCAACCCGGAGATCCAGGCAATGAGCGAGTTCGCGTTTTCGCTGGAGTGGGAAAGGCTGGGCAATGAAGGCACCGACGCCGCCCTGGTGACCGAACGCGCCCGCGTGTTCGGTGGCTGGCTGGTGCGCGTGGGGACCAGTCCCGCCGCGATGGCCCTGACCTTCGTGCATGACGGCGAAGGTCGTTGGGATGGGGAGGACTTCGGCGTGGAAGACTACGAAGACGACGAAGAAGAACTCGACGAGGACGAGGACGAGGAAGAAGGCGAAGAGGACGAGGAAGAGTACGAGGACGAGGACGAGGAAGAAGAGGAGGGCGACGAGGAAGAAGACGCCCCCCACGGAACCCGGGCCTGAGGCCTGCCATGTACACGATCCGTCGCGCCACCGTTGACGATGCAGCGACCCTGTCGGTGCTGGCCACGCGTACCTTCGTGGAGACCTTCGGCCACCTCTACCCGACCCAGGACCTGCAGGATTTCCTGGACGAGGCCTACGCGGTCGATCGCCAGCACACCATCCTGGCCCACCCGGACTACGCGGTGTGGCTGCTGGAACGGGACGGCGTGGCGGTTGGCCATGCCGCGGCCGGCCCCTGCGGCCTGCCGCACCCGGAGGTGCAGCCGGGCGACCGCGAACTCAAGCGCCTGTACCTGATCAAGGACGAACAGAGCTGCGGCTGGGGCAGCCGGTTGCTGGAAACGGCGCTGGACTGGCTCGAACGCGACGGCCCGCGCACGCTGTGGCTGGGCGTCTGGTCGGAGAACTTCGGCGCGCAGCGTTTCTACGCCCGGTACGGATTCAACAAGGTGGGCACCTACGAGTTCCCGGTCGGCAATGTGCGCGACCTGGAGTTCATCCTGCGCCGTCCGCCCGGCCCGGCGCGCTGAGCCCCGAGGTTCAGCACTACAACCGAATGGACCGCAACGGTTTCACCCGCCGTTGGCCGGTCCATTCGTCTAATGGGGGCGTTCCGCCGAATCGACGCATCATGCCCCCTGCCTTGTACGTCCCCCTCCCCAGGTCCCCCCCATGACTCCCCCCGTTTTACTGTTGCACGGCATCTGGAACGCCCGCGCGTGGGTCGGTCCGCTGGCCTGGCGCCTGCGCGCCCGAGGCTTCAGCGTGGACACCTTCGGCTACTCCAGCGTGTTCGGTGGCCCGGATGTGGCCGTGCCGCAACTGCTGGAGCGGCTCAAGGACTCCGGCCCGGTGTCGCTGGTCGGGCACAGCCTGGGCGGCCTGGTCGCCCTGGAAGCCCTGCGCCAGCAACCGGACCTGCCCGTGGCCCGGGTGGTGTGCCTGGGTTCGCCGCTGCGTGGCAGCGGCACCGCCCGCTCGCTGGCCGAGCACGGCTGGTCGCTGGCGCTTGGCCGCAGCAGCGAGTTGCTGCTCGACGGCCTGCCCGCCTGGGAGGGCAGGGCCCGGGTCGGCCTGATCGCCGGCTCGGTCCCGCACGGGCTGGGCAGCCTGCTGGGCGCCATCGGCGAGGCCTCCGACGGTACCGTGGCGCTGGATGAGACCCAATTGCCCGGCCTGGCCGACCATTGCGTGGTCGCCGCCAGCCACAGCGGGCTGGTGTTTTCCCCCGAGGCGGCGCGCCAGACCGCCGCGTTCCTGCGCGATGGCCGGTTCCGGCAGGACCCGGCGGCCCACGCGGCCTGAGCCGGCCGGCCCGGCTAACACGGTGCAGGCGGGCGATCAGGTAGAATCCGCGCCCTGTTCCTCATGCAAACACGGTAATACCCATGGGTAGAGGTCCCTCGATCGAGAACCGCAAAAACGCGTCTGACGCGAAGCGCGGCAAGATTTTCACCAAGATCATCCGCGAGATCGGCGTTGCCGCGCGCGGCGGTGGAGGGGACCCCAACAACAACCCGCGGCTGCGGGTTGCCATGGACAAGGGCCTGGCCTCGAACATGTCCAAGGACGTGATCGAGCGCGCCATCAAGAAGGCCACCGGTGAGCTGGAAGGCGTCGAGTACGAAGAGATCCGCTACGAGGGCTATGCCCCCGGTGGCGTGGCGGTGATCGTGGACTGCCTGACCGACAACCGCGTGCGCACCGTGGCCGATGTCCGCCACGCGTTCAGCAAGTGCGGCGGCAACATGGGCACCGAAGGCTCGGTGGCCTTCATGTTCAAGCGCGTGGGCGTGCTGCATTTCGCCTCCGGCGCCAATGAAGAAGCCATCACCGAAGCGGCCATCGAAGCCGGCGCGGACGATATCGTGGTGTATCCCGAAGACGGTGCGATCGACGTGCTCACCGCCGCCGACAGCTACCACGCGGTCAAGGACGCGATGGAAGCGGCCAAGCTGACCCCGGACCACGCCGAGCTGACCTTCCGTGCCGACAACGACATCAAGGTCGAAGGCGACACCGCCCTGCAGGTCAAGAAGCTGCTGGACATGCTCGAAGACCTGGACGACGTGCAGGACGTGTTTTCCAACGCCGATCTCGGCGCGGACGCCTACGCCTGAACGGACGCCCCGCCGGTCGCTTTGCGCGACCGGTGAGCGGACAATGCGGACCATGATGACTCCTGCCGTTCCCTGCCATCGCCGCCGCATCCGTCCGTCCCGGGCGCTGCCCGGCCGCGTGCGTGCCGCATGACCCGCATCCTTGGCATCGACCCCGGTTCGCAACGCACCGGGGTGGGCATCATTGATGTGGATGCCGCCGGCAAGGTGGTGCATGTGCACCACCTGCCGCTGGTATTGCTGGGCGCCGACGATTTCCCCCAGCGCATGAAGCTGCTGGTGCTGGGCCTGAACGCCCTGGTCGAAGAATACCGGCCTGACGAAGTGGCGATCGAAAAGGTATTCATGGCGCGCAACCCGGATTCGGCCCTGAAACTGGGCCAGGCGCGCGGCGCCGCCATCTCGGCGGTGGTCATGCGCGACCTGCCGGTCAGCGAGTACGCAGCCACCGAGATCAAGCTGGCCGTGGTCGGCCGCGGCGGGGCGGAAAAGCAACAGGTCCAACACATGGTCGGGCTTATGCTCAACCTGAAAACCAAGCTGCAGGCCGACGCCGCCGACGCGTTGGCGGTGGCCATCACCCACGCCCATGTCCGGGCCACGGCGCAGCGCCTGGGCGTCAATGCCCGCATGGCCTGGAGCCGCAAATGAGGAACACTGCATGATTGGTCGTCTGCGCGGGATCGTGGCCTACAAGGCGCCGCCGTGGCTGCTGGTCGACGTCAATGGCGTCGGCTACGAGCTGGAGGCGCCGATGAGCACCTTCTACGACCTGCCCGAGCTGGGCCGCGAGGTCACCCTGTTCACCCATTACGCGCAGAAGGAAGACAGCGTGTCGCTGTACGGCTTCCTGCGCGAGGGCGAGCGCCGCCTGTTCCGCGACGTGCAGAAGGTCAGCGGGATCGGCGCCAAGATCGCGCTGGCGGTGCTGTCGGGGGTGAGCGTGGACGAGTTCGCGCGGATGCTGCAGGCCGGTGACATCACCGCGCTGACCCGCATCCCCGGCATCGGCAAGAAGACCGCCGAGCGCATGGTGCTGGAACTGCGCGACCGCGCGGCCAACTTCGGCGGCGGCGGGGCACCGATCGCCGGGGCCGCCCCGGCCACCGACCCGGTGTCCGAGGCGACCGTGGCGCTGCAGCAGCTGGGCTACAAACCCACCGAGGCCGCCCGCATGGCACGCGATGCCAATGCCGAGGGCGATGATGTCGCCACCGTCATCCGCAAGGCCCTGCAGGCCGCGCTGCGCTGAGCCGCGCGCCGCCTCTCCCCTGATCCCGACCGCGTCCCGCCCGGAGCCTCATGTCCACCTCTCCCACCCAGCACAACAGCGGTCACGCCGCGCACGGGCACGCCCCGGCGGCCGGCGGCATGGCGCTGATGATCGGCGCCATCGGCGTGGTCTTCGGCGACATCGGCACCAGCCCGCTGTACACCCTGAAGGAGGCGTTCTCGCCGCATTACGGGCTCAACAGCGACCACGACACCGTGCTGGGCGTGCTGTCGCTGGCGTTCTGGGCCCTGAACATCGTGGTCACGCTCAAGTACGTCACCATCATCATGCGCGCCGACAACGAGGGCGAGGGCGGCATCATGGCGCTGATGGCGCTGACCCAGCGCACCCTGCGCAACGGCTCGCGCTCGGCCTACGTGGTGGGCATCCTGGGCATCTTCGGGGCCTCGTTGTTCTTCGGCGACGGGGTGATCACCCCGGCCATCTCCGTGCTGGGCGCGGTGGAAGGCCTGGAGGTGGCCGCGCCGGGCCTGCATGCGTTCATCGTGCCGATCACGGTGGTGGTGCTGCTGGCGGTGTTCGCCGTGCAGCGCTTTGGTACCGAGAAGATCGGCAAGCTGTTCGGGCCGATCACCTCGATCTGGTTCATCTCGCTGGCCGCGATCGGCATCTGGAACATCGTCGATGCGCCCGAGGTGCTCAAGGCATTCAACCCGATGTGGGCGCTGCGCTTCTTCATGGAGCACGGCTGGCACGGCATCTTCATCCTGGGCGCGGTGGTGCTGGCAGTCACCGGTGGCGAGGCGTTGTATGCGGACATGGGCCACTTCGGGGCCAAGCCGATCCGCCATGCCTGGTACTTCTTCGTGCTGCCGTGCCTGGTGCTGAACTACCTGGGGCAGGGCGCGCTGGTGCTCAACAACCCCGAGGCGGTCAAGAACCCCTTCTTCGAAGCGGTGCCGGACTGGGCGCTGTACCCGATGATCATCCTGGCCACCATGGCCGCGGTGATCGCCTCGCAATCGGTGATCACCGGTGCGTTCTCGGTGTCGCGCCAGGCCATGCAGCTGGGTTACATCCCGCGCATGCGCATCACCCACACCTCGCACGACACCATCGGCCAGATCTACATCCCCGGCATCAACTGGGGCATCGCGGTGATGGTGATCGGGCTGGTGCTGGCCTTCCGCAGTTCGTCCAACCTGGCCGTGGCCTACGGCATCTCGGTGTCGGCGACCATGCTCATCGACACCCTGCTGCTGGCGCTGGTGGCGCGCGCGCTGTGGCCGACCTCGCGGTACTGGATCATCCCGCTGTGCGTGGTCTTCTTCATCATCGACCTGGGCTTTGTGATCGCCAACGGTGCCAAGCTGCTGCAGGGCGCCTGGTTCCCGGTGGTGCTGGGCATCGTGCTGTTCACCATGATGCGCACCTGGCGGCGCGGCCGCGAGCTGCTGCGTGACGAGATCCGCAAGGACGGCATCCGCATCGATACCTTCCTGCCGGGCCTGATGCTGGCCCCGCCGGTGCGCGTACCGGGCACGGCGGTGTTCCTGACCGCCGATCCGACCGTGGCGCCGCACGCGTTGATGCACAACCTCAAGCACAACAAGGTGCTGCACGAGCGCAACGTGTTCCTGCACGTGGTGACCCTGCCGGTGCCGTATGCACCGGAGGGCCAGCGCCTGAAGATCGAGTCGGTGGGCGATGAGTTCTACCGCATCTACGTGCGCTTCGGCTTCATGGAGACGCCGGACGTGCCGCTGGCGCTGATGCGCTCGTGCGACCACGGCGGGATCTACTTCGACCCGATGGACACCACCTTCTTCGCCAGCCGCGAGACCATCGTGGCCACCGCCAACCGCGGCATGCCGATCTGGCGCGACAAGCTGTTCGCGCTGATGCACCGCAACGCGGCCCCGGCCACCGGGTTCTTCCGGATCCCGGGCAACCGGCTGGTGGAACTGGGGGCGCAGGTGGAGATCTGACGAAGTCAGATCGCCGCCTGCGACTCAAGGTTTGCTGCGCAAACCTTGGGGCCCGGGCGCATTCCACCTGAAACCCCCGCACCTTCGATGCGTTCCCGGTAGTGCCGGCCGCTGGCCGGCTCCCCATGACCCCTGCATCGTGCGGAGCCGGCCAGCGGCCGGCACTACCGGGAGCCTGCATCGCGCGGAGCCGGCCAGCGGCCGGCACTACCGGGAGCGCGGATCGCGCTCCTTTTGCCGCATAATTGCCGCATGACAGACGACCGCATCATCGCTGCCGGTGCCACCCGCGAAGACGAGGGCACCGACGCCAGCATCCGCCCCAAGCGCATGGCCGATTACCTGGGCCAGGCGCCGGTGCGCGAGCAGCTGTCGATCTACATCGAGGCCACCAAGGCCCGCGGTGACGCGCTTGACCACGTATTGATCTTCGGCCCGCCGGGGCTGGGCAAGACCACCCTGAGCCATGTGATCGCCAACGAACTGGGGGTGGCCCTGCGGGTGACCTCCGGGCCGGTGATCGAGAAGGCCGGCGACCTGGCCGCGTTGCTGACCAACCTGCAGCCGCACGATGTGCTGTTCATCGACGAAATCCACCGCCTTTCGCCGGTGGTCGAGGAAGTGCTGTACCCGGCGATGGAGGATTTCCAGATCGACATCATGATCGGCGAGGGCCCGGCGGCCCGCTCGATCAAGATCGACCTGCCGCCGTTCACCCTGATCGGGGCCACCACCCGCGCCGGGCTGTTGACCGCGCCGCTGCGCGACCGCTTCGGCATCGTGCACCGGTTGGAGTTCTACACCCCCGAAGAGCTGACCAGGATCGTGCGCCGCTCGGCTGCCATCCTCAACATTGACTGCACCGCCGAAGGCGCGGCCGAGATCGCCCGGCGCTCACGCGGCACGCCGCGCATCGCCAACCGGCTGCTGCGCCGGGTCCGTGACTTTGCCCAGGTCAAGGCCGCCGGGCACATCGACCAGGAGGTGGCCCAGGCCGCCATGCAGATGCTCAAGGTCGATCCGGAAGGCTTCGACGAGCTCGACCGGCGCCTGCTGCGGACCATGGTCGATTACTTCGACGGCGGCCCGGTCGGCATCGAATCGCTGGCCGCCGCCCTGTCCGAAGAGCGCGGCACGCTGGAAGACGTGGTCGAGCCGTACCTGATCCAGCAGGGTTTCCTGGTGCGCACCGCGCGCGGGCGCATGTGCACGCACAAGGCGTACCGGCACATGGGCCTGAAGCCCAAGAACCCGCCTGCGGACCTGTTTGCCGAGGCCATCGATGGCAATTGATCCCCGGTTCAGTTGGCCGACACGCATATATTGGGAAGATACCGACGCTGGCGGGGTGGTCTACCACGCCCGCTACGTGGCGTTCATGGAACGGGCGCGGACCGAATGGATGCGGGCGCTGGGCTTTGGCCAGGAGCGCACGCGCACCGAGCACGGCCTGGTGTTCGCGGTCCGCGCGATGAGCATGGATTTCCTCAAGCCGGCGCGGCTGGACGATGCGCTGGTGGTTACGGCCACGCTGGTGCAGTGCAAGCGCGCCAGCATGGTGTTTGACCAGAGCGTGTGTCGCGGCGATGAAACGCTGCTGACCGCCCAGGTCCGGATCGCGGCATTGGATGCCTCCACCTTCAAACCGCGCGGCATGGGCGATGCACTGCTGGCCGCGCTGAAACCCTACGAACTTCAAGTATCCGCACAGTGAGGAACAACGGATGATCGCAATGCTCCTGGCCCTGCAGGCCACGGTGACCGAGGCGCTGCCGCAGGAAGTGACCAGTGCTGCGGCGCAGACGGTTGCGCAGGCCGCGCACGGCGGTGGCATCAACTACCTGGACCTGATGGTCAAGGCCAGCATCCCGGTGAAGATCATCGTGCTGCTGCTGCTGGCCGGCTCGTTCATCAGCTGGGTGATCATCTTCCGCAAGGCGCGCGTGTTCAACGCCGCCAACCGCGAGGCCGACGAGTTCGAAAGCCGCTTCTGGTCCGGTGCCGACCTGGGCAAGCTGTACAGCTCGGCCACCGACCGCAACCGCAAGGTGGGCGGCCTGGAAGCGATCTTCGAAGCCGGCTTCCGCGAGTTCACCCGCCTGCGCGACAAGCGTCGCCTGGACGGCCGCGCCCAGCTCGAAGGTGCCCAGCGCGCCATGCGCACCACCTACACCCGTGAGGTGGACCAGCTCGAGCGCAGCCTGGAACTGCTGGCCAACATCGGCTCCACCGCCCCGTACGTGGGCCTGGTCGGTACCGTGTTCGGCATCATGGTGACCATGCACGACATGATCAACAGCGGCGAGCAGGCCGGTATCGCCTCGGTCGCCCCGGGCATTTCCGAAGCGCTGTTCGCCACCGCCATCGGCCTGTTCGTGGCCATCCCGGCGGTGTGGGCCTACAACCGCTTCACCACCCGCGTGGAGCGCATGTCGGTCCGCTTTGAAACCTTCGCAGAAGAGTTCAGCTCGATCCTGCAGCGCCAGAGCGCCGGCGACGAGTAAGCGCCCAGCACAAGGACCCTGCCATGACCGCTGCCATCGGCCGCCGCAAGCGCCGCAAGCTCAAATCCGAAATCAACGTCGTGCCCTACATCGACGTCATGCTGGTGCTGCTGATCATCTTCATGGTCACCGCGCCGCTGCTGACGCTGAGCTTCGATGTGGACCTGCCCAACTCCCAGGCCAAGGCGCTGGAGAGCAAGCAGGACCCGGTGATCGTTTCGGTCCGCCTGGATGGCCAGCTCAGCCTGAAGCTGCCCGATGAAAAGGAACCGGCGCCCATGGACGCCGGCGAACTGCAGGCGCGCCTGGGCGCGCTTGCCGCCCAGGACAAGAACGTGCGCGTGATCGTGGCTGCCGACAAGGCGGTGGCCTATGAAAAGGTCATCGCGGCGATGGACGTGATCAAGCGCGCCAACGTTGAAAAGGTAGGCCTGGCCACCGATGCACGCTGAAGCCCTGCCACCGCAGCGCCAGCCTGAAGAAAAGTGGGGTCTGCCGATCGCGCTGGCGCTTGGTGTGCACCTGCTGCTCGCGCTGGTGTTCATCGCCGCCTGGTTGTGGTCGCCCCAGCGCAGCACCGAAGCTGCAGCCGGCGATCCGGCCATCGAGGCCAGCCTGCAGTTGTCCGCCTCCGAGGCCGCCGCGGCCCGCCAGGCGCTGCGCGCCTCGGAAAAGCTGCCGGACCTGCCCGAGCCGGTGCTCCCGCCCGAGCCGATCCCCGAAGACACGGTGCCGCCGCCGCAGCCGATCGAGGAGACCCGCCCGCAGGATGCGCCCACGCCGCAGCAGCAACAGGCGCAGGAGCGCGTGGCCCAGCCGGACCCGGTCGACCAGGACGCGGTCAGCGCGATGGCGATCTCGGCCGAGAAGGCCAAGCAGGAACAGGAAGCCAAGCGCCGCCAGGAACAGATCGACCTGACCGAGCGCCAGCGCCAGGAGCAGGCCGAGCAGAAGCTGCGCCTGGCCAAGCAGCAGCAGGAGGCCGACCAGAAGAAGAAGCTGGCCGAGCAGGAACAGAAGGCCAACGAGGCCAAGGCCGACGCCGAACGCGACAAGAAGCTGGCCGAGATCCGGCGCAAGCGTGCCCAGGCCGAAAACGAGGCCAAGCAGGCCGAGCAGAAGCTGCGCCAGGTCGCCGCCGCGCGCGCCGCGAGCGGTACGGCCGCCACCACCGGCGCCACCGGTGCGGCCAAGCCGGCGGCCGGGGCCGGTGGCACCAGCGACGACCTCAGCGACAAGTACGCCGCGGCCATCCAGCAGAAGGTGAAAGGGCAGTGGACCCGCCCGGACTCGGTTCCGCTGGGCCAGCGCTGCCAGGTCTCGATCACCCAGATTCCGGGTGGCCAGGTGATCCAGGCCAAGGTGGTGGGCAACTGCGCCTTCGACGACGCCGGCAAGCGCTCCATCGAGGCGGCCGTGCTCAATGCCCAGCCGCTGCCGTACCGCGGCTTCGAGTCGGTCTTCCAGCGCACCATCAACTTCAACTTCACCGCGCAGGATTGATCCTGCGCGGCACCGCCGCAGCCCCGCATCGATCGAGGCTTTCCCGATGAAAACACCTGTAATGACCACGCTTTTACTGGCGCTCGCGCTGCCGGTACAGGCGCAGACAGCGGCGCCCGCCGTGGCGCCGGCAACCGACGCGCTGCGATCTGAATACGCCGCCGCGATCCGCGACCGGATCGTCCAGCACTGGGTCATCGGCGAGACGGTCAGCCCCGGTCAGCGTTGCCGCGTGGGTATCGTCCAGCTCCCCGGCGGCATGGTGGCGGGCGTGAAGGCAGATGCGACGTGCGCCTTCGACGCGGCCGGGCGTGCCGCACTGGAAGCCGCCGTGCTTCGGGCCCAGCCCTTGCCGTACAAGGGTTTCGAGGCCGTTTTTGCGCGCAGCCTGAACATCACGTTCGTCGCCGAGGGTTAACGGACTGTGAGTTTTCTGGCCACGGTGACTCTGCTTTCACGCACCATTGGTTCATGATTGCGAAACGGTTCACCCCCGCCCTGTTATCCCTCGTTCCGGTTTCCCTCTCTTGAGTGCTCCATGAAGAAAATGCCTCGTTGGCTTGCCGTTGTTGCGGCCCTGTTGTTGCCCTTTGCTGCCGTGGCGCAGCAGAAGGGGCTGGATATCGACATCATCGGCGGCAACGCCTCGGCTACCCCGATCACCGTGGTCCCCATGCCCTACCAGGGCTCGGCCGGCGCCCCGCAGACCGACGTGGCCGCCGTGGTGCGTGCCGACCTGGAGCGTTCGGGCCAGTTCCGCACCCTTCCCGAAGCGCAGATCGTTGAAAAGCCCACCCGCGGCAGCGAGATCCAGTTCGCCACCTGGCGTGCGCTGAAGCAGAACTACATCGTGGTCGGCCGGGTCATGGACGCCGGCGCCGGTGCCTACCGGGTGGAGTACGAGCTGTACGACGTGCCCAAGGGGGAGCGCCTGCTGGGCCTGGCAATGACCGCCCGTGGCAATGCCATGCGCGACGTCGCCCACCAGATGGCCGACGCCATCTACGAGAAGATCACCGGCGTTCGCGGCGCCTTCTGGACCCGCATCGCCTATGTCACCGCCAGCGGCAAGGGCGATGCCATGCGCTATGCGCTGATGGTGGCCGATTCGGACGGCTTCAACCCGCAGACCATCGTGCGTTCGGCCGAGCCGCTGCTGTCCCCGTCCTGGAGCCCGGATGGCAACCGCCTGGCCTACGTCAGCTTCGAGCGGGGCAATTCGGCGATCTACATCCAGAACATCTCCACCGGCGCCCGTGAGCTGGTCACCAGCTTCCGCGGCATCAACAGCGCCCCCTCGTTCTCCCCGGATGGCCGCCGCCTGGCCCTGTCGCTGTCGCGCAGCGGCAACCCGGAGATCTATGTGATGGACCTGGGCAGCAAGCAGCTGACCCAGCTGACCAACCACTTCGCCATCGACACCGAGCCGACCTGGAGCGCAGACGGTTCCAGCGTCTATTTCACCTCCGACCGCGGCGGCCGCCCGCAGATCTACCAGGTGCCCTCCAGCGGTGGCAGCGCCTCGCGCGTGACCTTCCAGGGCAACTACAACGCCACCCCGAGCCTGTCCTTCGACGGCAAGAAGCTGGTGGTGGCCCAGGGCAGCGGCAACACCTACAAGATCGCGATGATGGACAGCAGCCTGGGCTCCGCGCGCTGGAGCACGCTGTCGCCGGGTTCGCTGGATGAATCGCCGAGCTTTGCGCCCAACGCAAGCATGGTGTTGTACGCCGCCCGCGAGGGGGGCCGTGGAGTGTTGTATGCCGTTTCGGCCGATGCGCGCGTGCGCCAGCGGCTGGTCTTGGCCGACGGTGATGTTCGCGAGCCTTCTTGGTCGCCATACCGTACAAAGCGCTAACAGAGTGTTAAGATTTCCACCGTATTCATCCCACATCCGGCTTTAGGAGCCTCAAAGGTATCGCCATGAACAAGTCCACCCGAGTTCTGCTTGTCTCCCTGTTGTCCGTGGCCGCCCTGGCCGGTTGCTCCAAGAAGGTGAAGGAACAGCCGGCAGCCCCGGTTGATACCGGCTCCTCGACCACCACCCCGAGCGGTCCGTCGACCTCCGGCCTGTACGGCCCGGGCGACCTGGATACCGATTCCTGCCTGCGCCAGCGCGTGGTGTACTTCGACCTGGACAAGGAAGACGTGAAGCCGGAATTCCAGGCCATCATGGCTTGCCACGCCAAGTACCTGCGTGACCGTCCGTCCTCGCGCATCACCCTGCAGGGCCACACCGACGAGCGCGGTTCGCGCGCGTACAACCAGGCCCTGGGCGAGCGTCGTGGCAACGGCGTGTCCTCGGCACTGCAGGCCAACGGTGGCTCGGCTTCGCAGCTGACCGTCGTGTCCTACGGTGAAGAGCGTCCGGTCTGCACCGAGTCGGGCGAGTCCTGCTGGTCGCAGAACCGTCGCGTCGAGATCGTGTACACGGCTCAGTAATAGATGCGCTTTCGATTTCTATCGATGATCGTTGCGGCAGCCCTCGTGGCTGCCGCACCGGCCAATGCGCAGCGGCAGAGCCTTGCCGACCGCGTCGGCGCGCTTGAGCAGCAGGCGAACAACAACCAGTCCAACATGGACATGCTCAACCAGCTCAACCAGCTGCGCACGCAGATGCAGGCGCTGCAGTCGCAGGTGGAGCAGTTGCAGCACGACAACGAGCAGCTCAAGCAGTCTGCCAAGGACCAGTACCTGGACCTGGACAGCCGCCTGAACCGCCTGGAAGGCGGTGCCCCCGTGCTTCCCGCCGCACCCGCCGCCGCCGCGCCCAAGCCGGCCGCAGCACTCCCGAAACCGGCAACGGCCGCTTCCGAGCGGCCGCCCTCCGTGCACGGCGATGCCGGCAGCCTGGCTGCCAATGGCGATGAGCGCACCACCTACAACGTGGCGTTCAATTCGCTCAAGGCCGGCAATTACGAGGACTCGGCCCAGCTGTTCCTGAGTTTCCTCGAGCTGTACCCCAACGGCGTCTACACCCCCAATGCCCTGTACTGGCTGGGTGAGAGCTATTACGCCACCCGCAATTTCCCGCTGGCTGAGGCGCAGTTCCGCGACCTCATCTCGCGCTACCCGACCCATGACAAGGCGTCCGGTGGCCTGCTCAAGATCGGCCTGTCGCAGTATGGCGAAGGCAAGGTCGACCAGGCCCAGGCGACCCTGGAACAGGTCGTTTCCGCCTATCCCGGCACCGACGCGGCACGCACCGCGCAGGACCGCCTGCAGTCGATCCGGCTGGGCCAGCAGATCCGCTGAACGGACGCGGGTCGCCCCACGCGGCTGGGCCGGTATAATCACCGGTTGCACCCCCCGATAGCGGGGCTCCCGTAGAGCCGAGCCATGCTCGGCTATCGTCGTTTCCGCAGCCGTACGCCAACAATCACCGCCATGACCGTCCCCCTGTCCGCCGCCGCCGCGCTCCCCAGCGAGATCGTGCAGTCGCCCCTTCCGCGCCTGAAGATCACCGAGATCTTCACCTCGCTGCAGGGCGAAGCCGATACCGCCGGCTGGCCGACCGTGTTCGTGCGCCTGACCGGCTGCCCGCTGCGCTGCACCTATTGCGACACCGCCTACGCGTTTCACGGCGGCACATGGTGGGATATCGATGCGATCGTGGCCGAGGTGCTGGCCCAGGGCGTGCATCACGTCTGCGTGACCGGCGGCGAGCCGCTGGCGCAGAAGCGCTGCCTGGTGCTGCTGGAAAAGCTGTGCGACGCCGGCCTGGACGTGTCCCTGGAAACCTCCGGCGCGCTGGACGTCAGCGCGGTCGATCCGCGCGTGTCGCGCGTGGTGGACCTCAAGACCCCCGGCTCGGGCGAGATGGCGCGCAACCGGCTGGAGAACCTGCCGCTGCTGACCCGCCGCGACCAGATCAAGTTCGTCCTGTGCAGCCGCGAGGACTACGAGTGGGCACGCGGCATGGTCGCCGAGCACCGCCTCAACGAGCGCAGCATGGTGCTGTTCTCGCCGAGCAAGGACCAGGTGAGCCCGCGCCAGCTGGCCGACTGGATCGTCGAAGACCGCCTGCCGGTGCGCTTCCAGATGCAGCTGCACAAGCTGCTCTGGAACGACGAACCCGGCCGCTGAGGTCGGCTGGCGCGCGGCGCGCGGTCCACGCCTGCCTGACGACCGCTCGCCACGCCTCATTTTCCAGTTTTCATCCCGGCGCGGGACAGCGTGCTGGCTCCCGCAACCCACCGGAAACCCCCCCTCATGAAAAAAGCAGTCGTCCTCCTGTCCGGCGGCATGGACTCCGCCGCCGTCATCGCCATCGCCCAGGAACAGGGCTTCGCCGTGCATGCGCTCAGCGTGCGCTATGGCCAGCGCCACACCTCGGAGCTGGATGCGGCCGCCGCGGTCGCCCAGGCGCAGGGCGTGGTGGCGCACAAGACCGTCAACGTCGACCTGCGCAGCATCGGCGGCTCGGCGCTTACCGACGACATCGACGTACCCGAAGCGGGCGGGGAGGGCATTCCGGTCACCTACGTGCCGGCGCGCAACACCATCATGCTGTCGGTCGCACTGGGCTGGGCCGAAGTGCTGGGCGCCAACGACATCTTCTGCGGCGTCAACGCCGTGGACTATTCCGGCTACCCCGATTGCCGGCCCGAATTCATCGCCGCCTTCCAGGCCCTGGCCAACCTGGCCACCAAGGCCGGCGTGGAGGGGGCGGGGATCCAGGTCCATGCGCCGCTGCAGTTCCTGAGCAAGGCCGACATCGTGCGTGAAGGCGTGCGCCTGGGCGTGGACTTCGGCCTGACCGTGTCCTGCTACAACGCCGACGCCACCGGCGCGGCCTGCGGCCATTGCGACGCCTGCCGCCTGCGCGCGCAGGGCTTCACCGACGCCGGCGTGGCCGACCCGACCCGCTACGCCTGATCGCAAGGGGGCGTGCGCCATGCCCCCAACATGCGGTAGAATGCGCACCCCCGGCGCAATCCGGGGCATGCAATGGGCCGTTAGCTCAGTCGGTAGAGCAGAAGACTTTTAATCTTTTGGTCGATGGTTCGAATCCATCACGGCCCACCAATTGCATCAACAACTTAGGCGCCCGCAGGGCGCCTTTTTTGTGTCTCCGGAAAAATTGCCGGAAAAATTAAGTGGTTCCACGCTCAAGTGCGTTTCTTTTCCCAGGCGGTTGAACCACCGGTCGCTCATGGTCATAACGCTGCCGCATCGCTTCGGTTACGTGACCGCCTGCAGCCTTGTTGTCGCCATCAGTGATGCCCCGGTGCTTCAAGCCATGCAGGGCGAAGCGTTCCGCCTTGGTGATCACCCCGGCGCGAATAGCCTCCGTAATGAAGCGCTGCCAGGCGCTGTCGAGGGCGGACTTGGTGATTGGATCGCCGTCGCGCTCCACCAGCAAGAACCTGTCGCTCGCGCGCAGAGGAACGGGGCGCACTCGCCCCTTGCGGTTCCAGATCCGATTTCGCCGCGCGAGCAGCTGGTCCCATGCTTCGATCATCGACGCATCCCATTCCGTCACGTTGTCGCGCGATCCTTTGCGCCGATTGCTGTGGACGCCATCTGCCTGCCGATGCGCATCGGTGAGCGTGCAGACCTCGATCCCCCGCAGGCGAACGCTGTAGGCGAGGACCATTATCGGTGCCAAGTAGTCCGGGAAGCTGCCCTTGGCGTTGGATGGAAGCGCGCCGCGCTCGCGCGCAAAGGACAGCACAGCTCGAAAGGCATCCTGCGACGGCATGCGGGAACTCCGACACGGGTGAGAACGTCCCGGGCTACACTCGCCGGAGCCACTGTCGAACGCCCACGCCCTTCATGCACGGGGCCTCGCTTCGAACGAATGACCGCCGACGCGGTCCGGCCGCCGGTTCAGCACAGCGACCCCAGTCCACGGTACGGACGAACACCTCGCAAGGAGAAAGTGATATGCAACGAACTTTGGTTTTCCTGGCGCTGTTGAGCGGCGCCGCCGTCTCGCTCCCGGCCGCCGTCTCGGCCGCGCCGGCTAACGAACTTGCGCAAGCGCAGTCGCACCAGCAAAAACGCATACAAGCCCTGTCCCGGCGCGATCGCCAAGGCGCGTACGAGGCCTTGGTCGCGACGGGCGACGCGCGACCGCCGGCGCCATTGCGCGACGCCACCGGCCACGTCATCGGCTTGAGCGTCGAGCAGCGGCAGGCCGCGACGCGCGAGGCCGCGATCGATCTGGCGGCGCTGGGCTTCACGGCCGCCGATGTATCGGCCTATCGCAAACGCGATGTGGACCTGTTCGAGCTCGTGCGCAAATTTTTCTCGGGCACGGCCTCGCCCGGCGAGCAAATGGCGATGGCCGACACGGTCGTGATCGCCACCGCCGGGCCGGCCGTGCAAGGGCGAACCCGTTTGGACGGTTTCCTGTCGGCGATTCCGCTGACCGTCGTCGACTCGTTGAAGGGTTCGCGCGCGCCGGGAGACACGGTGTACCTCGCGCGCAAATCCGGGCTCATGCCGGACGGCCTGCTGATGGAGGTGTCGTCCGAAGTCGCTCTCGTTCCCGGCAAGCGTTACCTGCTCGCGCTGTCGAAGAATCTGTACGAGCAGTGGACGGCCGAGGCGCGCAAGCAACCGGAGGCGGCGTTCAGCGCGCTGCCGTTTCTGATCTATGAAGTGTCCGACGGCGGCGCCCTGCTCGCCGGCCCGCAACCGGCGCGTTCGGGCGCGAACCCGAAGGACATCAAGACGGCCGAGCGGCAGCTCCGCACGTTTTCCCTGGACCAGCACTGAGGCAGGAGGCCTTCATGAACATCGAATTTTTGCGCGCCGCCCTGGCGAGCGGGCTGTTCGCGTGCGCGGGTTTCGCCCACGCCGCGCCGGCCGCGGTTAATCAGCAATGGGAGGTGGCGTCCGTCCGGGTCGGATTCCACAGTTCCGTGTCGAGCTGTATTTTTTCGGCCATCGGCGCGACCAATGCCTGGAACGCCGTGGGCGCCGACCTGTACCTGCCCACCGACAGTCTGGCGACCCATCCGCGGGTCAGCGAACAGACTTAGGCCTTCAACTACGCGAACATCACCGTCGAAGACGCCGACAACGTCACCCCCGGCGCAGGAATGGAAACACGCACAATGGTCAATCCGAACACGGGGACCATTCTCAACGCCGACATCTACGTCGACCGCAAGCGCATGGATCAGACGCCCGGCGTCACCCAGCTCATCTGCACGACGGCGCCCACCATTCCAGCGGATCGGTTCGACGGAGAGTCCGCGCTCCTGCACGAATTCGGGCATGCAGTGGGATTCGACCACGGCGACGATTCCAACTGCCCGATGTACCCGACCATGCCGGCGGGCCAGGTGAAACGCGTGCTGTGCGAGGCCGAGATGGAGGAGTACCGGTGGGCCTACGGGCTGTCCTTCAAAATCCTGAGCCTCGCCAGCGTCAGCGGGCCGCAAGGGGTGAACATCCCCGCCTCGGTTCACTATCAAGGCAATCCCGCCTTTCCGGTGAAGCGGCAGACGAAGATCGTCCAGTGCGCGTCCGGGTGGACCTGCAGCGATTACAACGGCACCTACACCAGCGCGACGCCCTCGCCGCTGACTTTCAATTTCCGCTGCACGAACACCTCGCCGCTGCCGACCGCGACGTTCCGCTGGCGGACCACGTTGACCGATGCCAATGGCGTCGTCACCAACGCCGTCGAGCACACCAGCACGTGCACGCGGCCGGCGGGTACGGTTGCTAACGCGAGCCGGGCCGGGGACGGCAACAGCGCGAACCGAATCGTCATCACACCGTGAGCCGTCGGACGGGAGCGCGTGGAGCGCGCTCCCGTCCGACGGCGACCGACGCGTCGCCTTCCGCGGCTCGCATGCGGCGAGCCGCGGATTCGTGAAAAGTCAAGCAAGTGGGCGTCGTTGGAAGCCCTCCTTCCTAGTTTAGGTGAGGATTGACGCGCCGGAGTAGGGGGATTCCTACGGACTCTCCTGCTTGCTCCGATTTGCGATCTCCATCTAGAAATAGCGTTAGCAGTGGCTTGTTGGCTCCATAGTCACTGAGACTGCAGCGCCTGGAATGGCCAGCTCGGATTGGCACAAGGATCTCGTGTGGCATGCTGTCGCTGCAGCAGATTCGATCAGGCCCATGCCGCAGTCAAGATGTGTGCAGTCAGGTACCAGACCGGCCCGCATGCGGTCAGGATCACTGCGTATCGGGAGGCGGCGCGCGCGGACGGGCTGGCCAAGTCGCGTCTGCCACCGCCGTTCGGATGGGATTGCTGGCCGCCGACGGCTGCAGCAGCTCCCTGTCGATCGACAGGAGTGTTGGCGGGGAAGGACGGGCAGCTCGCCGGAAAAATGGCATCCGCAGCCGCGCTACAACGCGGGTTCCACGGGGTTGCATCGGAAAAAATGCGACGCATATGTCATTGATTTTCAGGCGTGAATGTGGAGCCTTTTATTCTTTTGGTCGATGGTTCGAATCCATCACGGCCCACCATTGCAGCGACGAATCAGGCGCCCACCGGGCGCCTTTTTTGTGGTCAGGCCCCATCACTGCGGGTACGGCAACACCGCCGCGCGACGGCACGGCCGGAGCTGAAAGGCGTGCCACAGCAGCGCCTCTGTGCTACCAGCCGGACGGCGCGCCATCCTCATCGTCCACCGACATCCCGGTACAGCTGCGGACCCAGCCAAACAGCTGCGCAAGGTCCGCTTCGATGCTGGCGGGGTGAGCACTGATCTCCAGAAACACACGGTCGTCTTCCAGGAACAGGCGTACGTCGTAGCACCACGCGTCCGCGCCCCTCGGCTCGGTGCCCACCAGGCGGAACTCATGCGCGCCAACACAGCTGGAAAACGTCTCAAGCCGGGTTATCTGCCGCTTCAGCGCGTCCCGATGGGACGCATACCAGCCCCTGTCGTCAAACGACAGCACGAACTCCGCCGACGTCCCCATCTCCTTCCTGCTGTGATGCACCCCGCTGGAGCACGTCGCGGCCCGCCGCAGCGCTATGCCGCCCCTTCCTGCGTCGCCTGATGGGCGCCAAGAACGCGTGGACGCAGGTCCTCCACCAGCCGCTTCCTGCTGCTGCGCGCGTATTCGGCGGGCGAGAAAGGCATGGCGGCGTCGGCGTAATCATCGATCAACGCCAGCAGCTCGCCAGCCGCGATGCCGGGCGGGGCAGGGGTGCTGCCGTTGCAGGTCAACGCGACCAGGGTTTCCTGCAGCACCTCTTTTCGCGCAATGCCCTTGCCACTGGACGGGTCGGCCACGCACAGGCCGAATGTGCCGTTGAAGAAGTGGGGAAGCAGCGTGTCCACCTTTGCGTCCACCAAGCGCGCGTCGTCGCCGCAGGTGTGCAGATACGCCGCCAGTTCGCCCGCCAACGTCGAAAGCACGGCCGCGCGCTCCTCACCCGCGGCGGCGTCTGCGGCGATGCGAACCCAGCGGGTACATTCGGGGCGGAAGAACTCGCCGGATAGCAGCGAATCGGTGTCGATCGCTCCAAACGCAGCCGAGTGGATCGCCCCGGCGTTGCAGCGGTACGTAGGCGCCGGGATGGCCTCGGCCGCGATCAGCGCATCCAGACGCTGCACGGGGATGCCTGCCAGCGCTGCGCAGGTGGGTTTGTCGACAAAGTGATCGCGGAGATACGCATCCAGCAGCATGGGACGTCCATCAGGAAAAGTCTGCACCGGCACGCAGGGTAGCCGAACGCCCGCAGTCGCACGCGTTGCTGGTGGCTTTCCGCGGGTCGACGGTCACGCATGGACACTGCGGGCAACCGTAAGGTGCCCGATACTGCTGCCAGCTTGAACGCACCCTGCAGCGCTTCCTCGCCGCGCGCAGGGACACGAACACCCTGCCCAGGACGACGCAATGACCCCTTTGCCTGTTTCCCTGCTGTTGATCGGTGTGCTGGTGCCGGGCCTGGCCAGCTGCGCCTCGCCCGCCGGCCGCTATCAGCAGGCGCTGGTCAAGGAACGGGAGGGCGTTCCCCTTCGCTCAACCGGTGCTCGGTGACAATCGTGCGCAATAAGCGCGGCGCGTGAAATGCAACTGGCCTCCATTGCGTCTTTGGAAAATCGATGATGTGCTGGGTAGAGGCGGCCTCGGCTCAGACGCTGCGCGTCGGTGCGCTGTCCACGTACTTAAGCTTGCTCCACGGGTCCAACATCTACGCGGCCACTACCGCCACCGCCCCAATCCACCCCGTCACCCCAGCTCCCACCGCCGCCACCGCCGCCACCAAAGTCACCCGCTCCACCGCCACCGCCAACCTGCTGAATCTGGCGAACATTTCCGCCTTCAAATGACCTGGAGCTGTTCAAGGTGTAGTCGACGCAGATCCTCTGGTTACAAACTGTGATCACGTCGCCTGTCTTCATCTGTGGAGGGAATAGGCTAAGAGAAGACGCCTGCGTCGGATTCTTGATGTATTTGTGCAGAAAATCCTTAAGCTCAGTGTCGGGGTATGGAACGTTGAGGTCCTTGTGCCAAGGATAGTCTATGGGTCCATATCTTTCAGATTGGGATGCTGGCGCAGCGCAAATAATGAGTGTGAGCAATGCTGCAGCAGATAGTGTAATCGTGTATCTTTGCCTCGTACTGCGCTGATGTCTGTGCATGGTAATTATCGGGGATTCAGTTGATGCAGCAACTGTTGATTATTTCTTCGCTACGGTCATTGGCCGCTTTAATCTGTCTGTGGTTAAGGTTTTTCACTAGATCGGAGTGTTTCTCCTTGTCAATGGCTGCGCCGGTAGCGGTGGAAACTGCGAGCCGGTAGGCATATGCCTCAACTGGATCTGCATCAATGATGATCCCGTTGTCGTAGGCTTCGGAGAGGCCGTATAGCGCATCCACGCTTCCCAACGAGGATGCGTTGTTCAGGTACTGTATCGAGTCATCTTTCCATTTCTGTACCAGATCGGGTTTGAGTGCGTATTCCTGTGGATTTCCAAGGATGTGATCTGGATTGATTGGGTACATGAGCATCGCTTCAATCGAGCCTTGCTTGGCCGCAGCCTCCAGCCAGCTTTTGTATTGAAACCTCTTGTCGGTCAATAATCCCTCGCATTCCTGTAGCTCCCTTGCTGTCTCGTCGGCTTGATTTACAGGTTTGCTGGGATCTTTTCCTGGGTTTATATCGCGATATGCGTTTCCGCCAGATCTCATCTTGTTTTGGCAGTCGAGATTGGCCAGGAAAATCCCGTATGTTGCGCTGGCGTCACCAGAATCGGACAACGAAAGCAGGCGCTCGGCATGTTCGAGTGCGTTTCCGGCAGGGCGCATTGGCCCGCGTCGGCTGATGGAGAACGATCGTCCTCTCCCGAGCGTTATCGTCTCGGTGGAGATTCTTTTCTCGTCAAGCAGATTGCCAAGTGTTTGCAAGGGCGTGGAGCCGGTTTCATTGCGCTCTGGCACGCGGGACAACGCGGCAGCTTCGAGGGCGGTACGTTTCTCTCGCTGGCCCGCAAAAACTACCATTCCTGCTCCTGTGCTGAGTGCGGCAGCGAGCAGAAGGATGAGTTTCCCTGTCTTGTCCATGTGACTTCCTTGAGAGTCCCGTAATCACTTCGTCTGATCTGTTGGCGAACATGGGGGGATTTTGATCCCCGACGTAGCTGGTGAGGCGAGGCCGGGATTCCCTCGCATCACCACATCTCGGCATCCACGCGATGCTCCTCAAGCGGGATCTGTCGAGTAAGGACGATCTGGCGGTTGTCTCGCGGACATCCAGTAGCATCGCCGAGATGCTGCATCGGCGGCCGGCTTGGGCTTGCCGGCATCGACAGCGGGTCGACGACCACCGGCGGGTGGATACTGGCAACCCCACCTTCAACAGCCAGTGGCCCGGTGTGCGACAGGGATAGGTTGCGCCCTCGTTCCCTGGGGCACCACCACCAAAACCCACTGCTCGCGCGTCAGTGCCTGCCGGCGCCGACTGTAGGGATGCATGCCACACGAATATCCAAGTCGGTCCGGGGACGTAGGGTTCGGGAGTTTGCCGACGTGTAAATGGAGGCTTCGTGCATCCGGATCGCGGTGACCCGCAGGAAGCTGTGGCGGGACAAGGAAGCGCGAGCTGGCGGCGCCGACCAGGCCACGGCACAGCCACTCCGGCGTCCGGCAGGCGGCAACGCTGGACGCCCCGGCGCCGACTCTGGCTACAATCACGTCATCCCGGTAGCTCCCGGGCGCTGACCAAGTGCCACACAGTGAAGATTCTCCTGACAGGAAGTTCAGGCCGGGTGGGGCGCGCGATCTTTGGCGCGCTGTCCGCACGGCACGAGGTGGTCGGGGTGGACCGCAGCCCCTTCAACACCACCCGGCACGTGGCCGATATCACCGATACGCGTACGCTGCGCACCGCGCTGGCGGGCGTGGATGCGGTCATCCACTGCGCGGCGCTGCACGCCCCGCACGTGGGGTTGATGCCCGACGCCGAGTTCCATCGCGTCAATGTGGAAGGGACCCGCACCCTGGCGATGCTGGCACGCGAGGCCGGGGTCTCGCGCTTCGTGTTCACCAGCACCACCGCCCTGTACGGCCACGCGATCGTGCCGGGGCGCTGCACCTGGATCGACGAGCGCACCACGCCGCTGCCGCGCACGGTGTACCACCGCTCCAAGCTGGCCGCCGAGCACTGGCTGGAGGATGCCGCCAGCCCCAGCTTCCAGGTGCGGGTGATCCGGATGTCGCGGTGTTTCCCTGAAACCGCCCAGCGCATGCTGCTGTATCGCCTGCACCGCGGCATCGACGTGCGCGACGTGGCCGACGCGCATGCGGCGGCCCTGCGCAACACCGGGCCCATGTTCCAGCGCTACATCGCCAGCGGCGCCACGCCGTTCGGCCCGGAAGACTGCGAACGGCTGGTCAGCGAGCCGCGCGCGGTGCTGGCGCGGCGCTGCCCGCAGTGGCTGGCCGAGTACGACCGGCGCGGCTGGGCGCTGCCGGTGATCGACCGCATCCACGACGCCAGCGCGGCCAGCATCGGCCTGGGCTGGCGCAGCCAGCGTGGCCCGGAAGCGGTGCTGGCGCAGCTGGACGAGCACTCCATCGAAGTGCTGCCGCATCCGATGCGCGACGCAGACTGCACGGTGGACTGACCGCCGCGGGTCAGTGCCGGGCCAGGTCCGCGCCCACCGCCTCCAGCACCCGCTGCGCGCGGGCGCGGGCCGAGGCGTTGGCGGGCATGTCGATGGGCAGGTCCGGTGAGATGCCGGCCACTTCGTCGCTGCCATCGGCGCGCAGGCGCACGCAGTTCGGGATGCGCATGCGCAGCTGCGAGTGCGGCAAGGCGCGCGGTGGCGGCGGACTCATCAAACCGCAGCCGTAGCCGCCGGTCGTGCTGCCGACCACGCGGGCGATCCGGTTGTCCTGCAGCCGTGCGGCGAACATTTCCGCGGAGGAGGCGGTCTTCGCATCGGTGAGCACGTACACCGGCCCCTGCCAGGCCGCCCAGTGCCGGCGCAGGTCCTGCGCCCAGTCGAGCCGGTGGGCAATCAGGAAGTCGCTGAGCGCGTCCACCCCCGGGGTGGGCAGCGGGCCGCCCGAACTGCCGGCGGCGACCAGCTGCCGGCAGGGCAGCGTCGGCCAGTCGCGCGGTGCCTGCCACACCCACGTCATGTCGCAGGGCGGCGCCTGCGTGGCGCGCAGGGACGCGGCGAAGCGGTCGCGCTGCTGGACCAGCAGCGTGCGCGCGGTGGCGTCGGGATGATGGTGGCGCAGGGCATCGTCGATGCGCTCGTACTGCTCCTGCAGGTAGTCGCGACCGGCTGCCGACTGGCTGACCCACAGCGGCGCCGACTGCACCGGCGCGCCACTGAACAGGCGGGCGAGCGTGTCGCCGCTGTCGTCGCCGCCGGGGTTGGTGCCCACGTCCACCAGCACCGCATCCACGCCCTGCTGCTGGAAGCGCCGCAGCGTGGCGGCAATCTCGGCCACCCAGGCGTCGTTCAACGTGGCCCGCATGTCGTTCACCGCGTCGGCATGCCGCAGCTGGCCCCACAGCCGGTGACACAGGCCGGGGTAACGCAGCGCATCGAATTCATGCAGGCGCAGCAGGCCCAGGCGATGGCCGTCGTCCAGCGCGATCACCCCGCTGCGCAGCGCCGGGTCGGCCCCACCGGCGGTGGCGTGGTAGCCGGGCAGGGCCTGCAGCGGCACGCTGTAGTCGTGCCGCCCTTCGTCCAGCACGCCCAGCGCCGCGCAGCCGGTGGACGCATCCAGCGTGCGCGGATCCACCACGGCGGGCGCCGGGGCAGGCGCACCGGCTGCCTGCCGATCGAGCAGCTTCAGGTGGCCATCGTGAAACCCGGCCAGGAAGGTGCGTAGCGCCTGTTCCGCCTGGGCATCGCTGCCGGCCGTGGCGATGGCCTGCTGCGCATCGCGTTCCAGTGCGGGCAGGTCAACGCCGCTCTGTGCGGAGGCCACCCAGGCCAGGTGCGCATAGTCGTCCTGCAGGGTCTGCTTCAATACCGCCAGATCGCCGCGCCAGGCATCGCGATCGATGCCGGGGGCTGCGTGGCTGGCAAACGCCGTCATCAGCGCCATGGCCATCAGCGCCCCTGTCTTTGGTGTGTGTCGTGCCGACATCGCCGTGCTCCCTGCCAAGGCGCTGCCTGCGCCTGCGAACCCCGATCCTAGCCAACCCGGTCCGATGGCGAAAGCGCGCAACGTGCGGGATGACACCGGCGTCACATCGCCGTTCCCTGGCCGGGCGCAGGTTGGGGGTATGAAAAGGCTGGGGCTGCCCTCCAGCGGAGCCGTGTGATGTCACCGCGCCCCATGCGCCGCCAACACTATGTCCGCCTGCTCAATCGCATCATCGCAGTGGCGCGCGACGGCCATGCCCTGCACGCCCGTGCCGTGGCCCGGACACAGGACGAGGATGCCGCGCTATGTGCGGTGATGATGCGCATGGCCGGTTCGAGCGCGGCGATCATCGAGCGCGTTGGCACGCGTGTACGTCAGGCCGGCGGTCGACCCGCACGGCACGGCACCGTGCTCGGTGCAGTGCGGGCAGGCTTCGGATGGCTGGGCACGGTGTTGGGAGATGCGGGCATTCAATACGTCAGCCAGGCGCAGGCGTCGCGCGCACGGCTCATCCATGCCCTGCAGGCGGCGTTGCAGGATGCGACGTTGCCGGAGGAAGCACGGCCGATACTGGAAGCGATGGTGCGCGACGCGAAGCAGGACTGGCAGCAGCTGCATGGTCGGCTGGACAGGCTTCGCGCGCGCCAGGTGTCGTGCGGCACATCCCGGGGGGACAACTCACCGGCGGCATGAGGCTGCGCGTTGCGCGCAGCCCCACTGTGTGCGCCGCGGTTACTTCTGCTGCGGGTTCTTCGGCGCGTCTTTGTTGTTGTCCTGCTCCTGCTTCTGCTGCTTGGCCAGCGTGTCCTTGCGCTCCTGCTCCTTCTGCTGGTCGGTCTGCGCGGCGGCATTCTTCTGAACGTTGTTTTCGTTGTTCTGCATGGTGGACATTGCGCTGCTCCTGGACGACGTGATGTCGTGCGATCCACACTGGACCCGGTGCCGTTACGCAGCGGTCGCACTCGCATGAGGGTAGGGTCAGGGTGGCGATGGGCACGACCTGGCGTTCATCCGCCGCGCCGTGTTCATAATGCACGCGGACCAATCGGGTCTGCGGCGACGGACGGCAACGCATGGCAGGAATTTCGGGCAGGCAAGCGCGCCGCGGCAGGCGTTGGGCAGGTGTACGCGGCGCGCTGCTGGGTCTGGCGATGCTGGTGCCGCTGGCGGGGGCAGCCAACGCACACGGTGCCGCATCGGATGCCGCAGGCGACACCACGCCGCTGGTGATCGGCGAGACCTTCGTGCTGGCGTCGCAGGCGGTGGGGGAAACGCGGCGCATCAACGTCTACCGGCCCTCGGCCTGGAACGTAGCGGCCGACCAGCGGTTGCCGGTGCTGTACATGCCCGACGGCGGCATCGGCGAGGATTTCCTGCACGTGGCGGGCCTGGTCCAGGTGCTGGTGGCCAACGGCAGCATGCGCCCGTTCCTGCTGGTGGGGATCGAGAACACCGAACGTCGCCGCGACATGACCGGGCCCACCTCCGATCCGGACGATCGCCGGATCGCGCCACGGGTCGGCGGATCGGAGGCGTTCCGGCGCTTCCTGCGCGAGGAGCTGATGCCGCAGGTGCGGCAGCGCTATGCGACCACGGCGGAGACGGCCATCATCGGTGAGTCGCTGGCCGGGTTGTTCGTGGTGGAAACGCTGCTCCGCGAGCCGGCGTTGTTTGATACGTACATCGCGCTGGATCCGAGCCTGTGGTGGAACCACGGCGGGCTGGTCGAAGAAAGCCCCTCGCTGTTGGCCGTGCACGCGCCACGGGGCAGGAGCGTGTTCGTGGCCACCAGTGCCGAGCGTGGCATCGCCGTGCCCGGTGCGCGCTTGATGGAGCAGCTGAAGGCGCATGCGCCAGGCGTCACCGGCCGGTACGTCGCGTTGCCCGATGAAAGCCACCAGACGCTGTACCACCCGGCCGCGCTGCTGGCGTTGCCGACGCTGTTCCCGCCCGCCCCCGTGGCTCCCTGAGCGATCTGTTTGTGCACACCGAACTGCCGGCGCGGGGCGCACAATAGCCCGTCTTTTGCTGATTGTTGCTGGAGGTGCCATGAACCGATTCGTCCTGCTGGGTGTGGGGGCGCTTGCGCTCGCGGCCTGTTCCAAACCCGCGCCGTCCGATACCGCCGCCCCGGCCCCGGCGCCCACGGCACCGGCGGCACCGGCGGCGGCGCCT
>DJBL01000054.1 GCA_002435595.1 Stenotrophomonas maltophilia | reverse complement strand
GCGTTCGCGCCGCCCGGGCGCCCGCCGCGTGCCGTGGAAAGGCCTGCTGATCCTGGCGGTCACCGCGGGCGTGCTGCTGGGCGGCGCCGCCTGGTGGAAGCACGCGCGCCACGGCGGCGAGGCGATGCCCAGCGCGCCGGACGGTGCCCTGGCCGATACCGGGCCGGTGACGGTGGAAGCCCTTCCCGCCGAGGACGTGCCGGTGACCGCACCGGCCGACCCGGCCCATGCCGCCAGCGACGCGGCCATGCTCGCCGATCCGGCGCTGGCGGTGGCCCGCGATGCCGACCTGTACGCCTGGTTCGCCGCGGGCGGGCCGGTGCCGGTGGACGAATCGCAACCGCAGCCCAGCCGCCCGGAACCGGCTACCGCCGGCCTGGAGACCAGTACCGATGAGTAAGCCGATCCTGTGCCTGGCTGTTTGCCTGGCCTTGGCCGCCCCGGCCGCTGCCGCGCCCGAAGCGCTGCCGTTGCCCGCGCCCAGCGCCGGCGTACCGGCACCGACCACCGCCCCGGCGATCCCGGCCACGCCCGCGGCACTCGATCCGGCCCAGCTGCGTGAACTGCGCAGCCGCTATGCGGCCTGGCAGGCCCTGCCCGAACCCGAACGCGCACGCGTCGGCGAGGCCGCCCGGCGCATCGCCGCCTTGCCGCCGGCCCAGCAGCAGGCCCTGCGCGAGCGCTTCGCCCAGCAGGACCAGCGGTTCCGCGATGGCTGGCTGCTCGGCCCGCAACTGGGCCAGTGGTTCCCCAAATTGCAGGGCTTGTTCGGCTACCTGCCGGCCGAACAGCGCGAGCCGGCGCTGGCGATCCTGCGCCAGCTCAACGTGGACCAGCTGGCGCAGCTGAGCCTGGTCGCCCAGCGCACGCCGCCGCAGGAGCGCGACCAGGTACGCGCGCAGTTCCTGGCCCTGGCCCCGGCGGCGCGCGATGCGTGGTTGAAGCAGAACGTCGGGCATTGAGGTTGCGTGCAGCCACGCACGGCGTGGCGCTGCCCGGCCACCGCCATCACGCAGGGCGCTGCCGTGTGCGTTCAGGAGGGCGGTCGCTGTCGCAAACCGCATGTTCACCCCCCATCGTGGGTTTTGCGCTGCCGCGCGCGTAAGATGGCCGGCCGCAACCCGGTGCCTGTGCCCTCCGCGCGCTGCCGTAGTTGCCGTCCGTGATCCCCATGTCCATTGCTTCTCCCACGCCGCGCCTCTCCCAGGAAGTGCGCGCCACCGGCCTGCTCGCGCTGCCGTTGGTCCTGGGCCATGTTTCCACCGGCCTGATTTCCTTCGTCGACAACGTCATCGCCGGCCATCACGGCACCCAGACGCTGGCCGCGGTCACCATCGGTACCGCGCTGCTGTGGCTGCCGATGCTGATCCCGATCGGCACCCTGATCTCGCTCACCGCCTCGGTGTCGCAGCTGCATGGCGCTGGCCGTGAGCGCGAGATCGGCCCGCTGTTCCGCCAGGCACTGTGGCTGGCGCTGGGCCTGGGCCTGATCATGTTCACCTTCCTCACGGTGGTGCCGCCGCTGCTGCCGGCCTTCGGCATCGCCGCGGACATCGTGCCCGGCGCCACCGCGTTCCTGCATGCGGTGCGCTGGGGTGGGCCGGCGCTGACCCTGTACTTCTGCATGCGCTATCTCAGCGAGGGCATGCACTGGACGCTGCCGACCATGATCCTCGGGTTTGGTGGCCTGCTGGTGCTGGCCCCGCTGGGGTACATCCTCTGCTACGGCAAGTTCGGTTTCCCGGAACTGGGCGCCGAGGGCCTGGGCATCGCCTCGGCCACCATGATGTGGATCCAGGCGCTGTGCTTTGCCGGCTACCTGTGGAAAACCAGGCGGTTCGCGCACCTGCAGCTGTTCTCGCATTTTGAACCGCCGCGCTGGAGCGCGATCTGGGACCTGCTGCGCACCGGCCTGCCGATCGGCATCACCGTGCTGATGGAGGGCGGCCTGTTCATCGTCACCGCGCTGCTGATCGGCCGCCTGGGCGCCACTGAAGCGGCCTCGCACCAGATCGCGATCAACGTGGCGCAGCTGTGCTTCATGATCCCGATGGGCGTGGCCGAGGCCACCACCGTGCGCGTGGGCCATGCGGTGGGCAGTGGCAACGGGCTGGGCGTGCGCCGCGCGGCGATCGCCGGGCTGGTGATCATCCTGGGCACCCAGACGCTGTCGGCGCTGGTGCTGCTGTTCGGCCACGACGCCATCGTCGGGGTGTACACCGCCGACATGGGCGTGGCCGCGCTGGCCTCCACCCTGCTGCTGTATGCGGCCGCGTTCCAGTTCCCCGATGGCGTGCAGGTGCTGTCGGCCGGTGCGCTGCGCGGCCTCAAGGACACCCGCGTGCCGATGTTCATCGCCATGTTCTCGTACTGGGGCCTGGGCATGCCGCTCGGCGCCGGGCTCGGGCTGGGGCTGGGCATGGGCCCGCAGGGCATGTGGCTGGGCCTGATCCTGGGCCTGACCGCGGCGGCCATCCTGATGGCCTGGCGGTTGCGCGTGAGCAGCCGCCGGGTCGGCCTGGCACTGCCACCGGCCGCCTGACGACCCCCTTACTTGTGTCCGATGCCGGTCTGTCCGGCACCGGCTATGCTGGCACTACGGCAAGAAGCCAATTGGAGTTTTCCCCATGAACCAACCCGTGCGTCGCAACCCCGTCGCCAGCTTCTTCATCGGGCTGTGGGATGTGATGAACTTTACCCGCAGGCTGATCCTCAACCTGATGTTCTTCGGCCTGCTGCTGCTGGTGCTGATCCTGTTCGTCGTCGCGATGGGCAAGGGCGCCAGCGCCGGCAAATCGCTGCAGGACCGCACCACCCTGGTGATCGCGCCGGAAGGCCGGCTGGTCGAGCAGTTCAGCGCCGATCCGGTCAGCCGCGCGCTGTCCAAGGCCGTGGGCGACAACGGGTCGGAGGAAGTGCAGCTGCGGGATCTGATCCGTGCGATCGAAGCGGCGCGCGATGACAAGAAGATCGAGCGGGTGGTGCTGGAGCTGGACAAGCTGCAGCCCAGCGGCTTTGCCTCGATGCGTGAAGTGGCCGCCGCGCTGCAGGACCTGCGCGCCTCGGGCAAGCAGGTGGTCGCCTTCAGCGAAAACATGAGCCAGTGGCAGTATCTGCTCGCCGCGCAGGCCAGCGAGGTCTATCTGGACCCGATGGGCGGCGTGGTGCTGGAAGGCCTCGGCCGTTACCGCCAGTACTTCCGTGCCGGCCTGCAGGACAAGCTGGGCGTGGACGTGCACCTGTTCAAGGTGGGCGAGTACAAGTCGGCCGCCGAACCCTACGTGCTCGACGCCGCCTCGGCGCAGGCCAAGGAAGCCGACCTGTTCTGGATGAACGATGTCTGGCAGCGCTACCTGGGCGACATCGCCAAGGCGCGCAAGCTCGATGCCGCCCAGCTGGGCGCGGGCATCGACACCATGCCCGAAGGCATCGCCGCCGCCGGTGGCGACATGGCCAAGTTCGCCCTGCAGCAGAAGCTGGTGGATGGCCTGAAGACCCGCGAGGAAGTCGAAGACCTGCTCGCCGATCGTGGCGTGGCCGATGAGGATGCCGACGGCGGTTTCCGCAGCGTCAACCTGGATGGCTACCTGTCCGTGCTCGATACCCGTCGTTCGCCAGTGGACTCGCGTCCGCAGGTGGCGGTGATCGTGGCCTCCGGCGAGATCGCCGGTGGCGACCTGCCGGCTGGACGCATCGGTGGCGTGTCGACCTCGGCCCTGCTGCGCGAGGCACGCGACGACAAGGACGTGAAGGCAGTCGTGCTGCGCGTGGATTCGCCCGGTGGCGAAGTGTTCGCCTCCGAACAGATCCGTCGCGAAGTGGTGGCGCTGAAGGCCGCCGGCAAGCCGGTGGTGGTGTCGATGGGTGACCTGGCCGCCTCCGGCGGTTACTGGATCAGCATGAACGCCGATCGCATCTATGCCGATCCGTCGACCATCACCGGGTCGATCGGCATCTTCGGCATGATCCCCAACGTGGCCCGCTCGCTGGACAAGATCGGCGTGCACACCGACGGCGTGGGCACCACCCGCTTCGCCGGTGCGTTCGACATCACCCGCCCGATGGACCCGGCCGTGGGCCAGGTGATCCAGTCGGTGATCAACAAGGGCTACGCCGATTTCACCGGCAAGGTCGCCGATGCGCGCAACAAGCCGGTCGAGGCGGTCGATGAAGTCGCCCGCGGTCGCGTGTGGAGCGGTGCGCAGGCCCGGGAACGCGGTCTGGTCGACGAGTTCGGCGGGCTGAAGGTGGCCGTTGCCGACGCCGCCAAGCGTGCCAAGCTGGGCGACGTGGACAAGGTGCGCGTGCGCTACATCGAGAAGGGCGCCACCCCGTTCGCGCAGTTCCTGAGCGGCTTTGCCGGCAGCCACGCCGGTGCCTGGATGCTGGGGGAGTCGGGCATGGCCCGCCTGATGCTGGCGCGTTCGATGCCGGAGCTGGATACCCAGCTGCGCTTCGTCGAAGACGCCGCCCGCGACCCGCGCAGCAGCGGTCCGGTCAAGGCGCTGGCGTACTGCTTCTGCGGCTTCTGACCCGGTAGGCCACGACCGCCGGTCGTGGCCTTTCCTGCAGCGACATGAAAAAGCCCGGCCAATGCCGGGCTTTTTCATGGATGCATCGCCGCGGCGGGCGGTATCTAGCGTTCGGCGTCGACGTCGGCGTCGGCCGTGTCGGCGGCGCGGGTGTCACCCGCCTTCTCCAGGGTTTCGCGCGCGGCCTTGGCCTTGTCCAGCGGCTGCTGCATGGCGTCGCGCAGCGCGCCGGCCTGCGGCTCCGGCGGTTTGTCCGGGGCCGGGGGCACCGGGCGATGGCAGCCGGCAAGGGCCAGCAGCGCGGCCAGCGGCAGGACAGCACGGATGTTCATGACACGCTCCTCGAAGGGCCGGGGAGCGCAGTGTCGCACCGCTGCGCCACCGGTGCGTGATGGCCCGCGGCACTTACCGCGTGCGGGTGCTGCGTTATCCTGAGCACAGCGCAGGGCACGGTGCCGGGCGCGGGCAACACGGGGCAGGGCCCCGACGCAGGAGAAGCATGTGAGCGCGCAACGTTGGCGACTGGACGGACAGACCGCATTGATCACCGGCGCCAGTGCCGGCATCGGCCTGGCCATTGCGCGGGAACTGCTCGGGTTCGGCGCCGATGTGCTGATCGTCGGGCGCGATGCCGATGCGCTGGAGATCGCCCGCGATGAGCTGGTCGATGCGTTTCCCGACCGTGGCATCCATGGGCTGGCCGCCGATGTTTCCGACGACGAGGACCGCCGCGAGATCCTGGACTGGGTCGAAGACCACAGCGATGGCCTGCACCTGCTGATCAACAACGCCGGCGGCAACATCACCAAGCCGGCCACCGAGTACAGCGAAGACGAGTGGCGCGGCATCTTCGAGACCAACCTGTTCTCCGCGTTCGAACTCTCACGCTATGCCCATCCGTTGCTGGCCCGCCACGCGGCGTCGGCGATCGTCAACGTGGGCAGCG
>DJBL01000055.1:7743-8146 GCA_002435595.1 Stenotrophomonas maltophilia | reverse complement strand
CGCATCGTGCATGCGGTGGCACCGGCACCGCCCGGCTCAGAAATCGTCCACCTGGTAAGGGCGCGGCTCGATGGCCGGCGGATCGACGCCGTACTTCTGCCGGTAGATCTGGTTGAGGTGGTGGTTGAGCACCAGCGCTTCGGCTTCGGCGGTCATCTGGTCGACCTGGGACAGGCGCCCGGCAAACACCACCGGCCGGCTCAGCGACAGCATGACGTCGCCACGCATTTCCGCCACCCGGGAGATCGCGTAGGCCTCGCCCACCTCGCCCTTCGGTCGCGCCTTGTACGCCGACAGCACCTGCAGCGCGTAGAGGTTGCCCTCGGCGCCGGCCAGCAGCAGCCGGGTCTGGGCATCCGGGTCGGTACGCAGGCGACGCTCATCCAGCAGCGTGCGCGCCACG
>DJBL01000055.1:0-7553 GCA_002435595.1 Stenotrophomonas maltophilia | reverse complement strand
CCAGCAGCGTGCGCGCCACGCCGTCACCGGCCGCAGCGGCCTGCTCCAGCAGCGCGTCGCTGGCCGCAGGGTACTGCCGCCACTGGACCGCGTTGGGGAACCCATGCCGATCCAGCCAGCGCGCCTCCTCCTCGCTGTCACCGCCAAACACCTCGACTTCGCCGGTCAGGCCCTCGCGCGTCCGCGGCACCTGCGGAAACGGATGCACCGGCCGAGCGGCCGATACATCGGCCATCGCGGAACGAGCGGACGCGCTGGCGCGCGCCGGGGCCACCGCAGCGGCCCTCGCCGTCGGCGCCGCCGCGTGGGCCGGCGAAGCAGTGCGCTGGCCCAGCCACACCCCCGCGCCGAACAGCATCGCGCCGATCAGCAACCCCGTTACCACCTGCATTCCCTGTCTCACCTGCACTCCCTTGTTGGTCCTGACGGCGGCCCACTCCGTGCCGGGACGGCACCGCGATGCACGCGCGCCGGTCATTGGCGATCACTGCCTGCCCCGGCCGGTGCCTCATTTTCCCGCAGCGCGCGCACAAGTGTCAGAATCCCCGCCTATTACCCCCGTCTGGAGCAGCGTGTGACACAGGAAATCCCCCAGGAAACCACCCCGAGCGTGGATCCGATCACCGAGCTCCAGGCCGATGTCGCTGCGTACGAATCGATCTTCGCCGAGCTGACCCGCGCGATGGATCCGGCCGCCCTGCTCAAGGTGCTCACCTACCTGGGCCGCAACGCCAAGCGCGAGGCCTCGGAAAACCAGACCTACGACAGTCTGGAGCACCGCCGTCTGGTGGCCCGCATCGACGCCCTGATGGTGCAGGTGCAGCCGGAAGCCCGCAAGCAGGCCATCAGCCAGCGCAACGAGCAGAACCACCTGCGCAAGCAGCGCGCCAAGCACCAGGCCGACAGCAAGCGGCAGCGCGAAGGCAAGCGCTGAACCTGCGCCCGTCGCGCTCTGCGCACAGGCACGCACGCCTGATCGCAGGCCAGGGCGACGCCGTCTTCCGACTGCAACGGGCGCGGTGCCACCCGCCCGCCCGCGCGTAACGCCAGCCGCTGTTCAAGCCGGCGGTGCTGCCGGTAGCACGGACGGACTGCGGTCACCTCGTGCCGGCCAGCGCGCCGGCGCGCCGGGCGCAGCGCAGCGAACGGGGCGAACCTGCCTCGCCGGGCCGTTTAGCGGCTTCCCACCGACTCGCGCAGCCCGGCTACTTCCGCCTGCCCCACCGAAGCCTCCACCGGCTCCAGCTTGCAGAACGCCTCGGTCAACACGTAATAGCAACTGCCGCGGACAAACTGGACCGCGCCGGCGACCAGATCGGCGCGACGGCGTAGATCGATCATCCCGGTGCGGGCGTTGAAGAGGCGGTTGCCCGGCGCCAGTTGCAGTGTGCGGAAACTGTCCGGGTTCAATGCCCCCTGGGCCACGCCATCCACCTCAAAGGGCATCGGCGCCTTGCTCACCGGCGCCAGGAAGGCGGCCTTGGCTCGATACACCACCACCGTGGCCTGGTCCGGCACCGCCTGCACCGGCGTATAGGGCGTGCCGTACTGGAACGTGGTGCAGCCGGTGAGCGACAGCGCGACAAACGCGGCAATGCACAGGGGTTTGATCATTCGGAGCCGCCTCCATGGCGTCCTGGCGAAATTTCAGAAACCTTAACAAAGCACCCGTCCGATTGGCTACGACGCGCCTGCGCGGCAACACCGGGCGTGACTGTTCAGCATCTTTGGAGTAGCATCGGCCCCGTCAAGTAGCGTCTGGGTCGCCAGATGTCTTGCGGTTCTTGAAGAAACCGGGGGTGCATTGGTTTCGACGGGGGTTGTGAAGTTACTTGGTGCATGCCGAGGGGGCAGCTTTCCTCGTTAATCCAGCAGCAAACTTTTAGTTGCCAACGACGACAACTACGGTTCGGACTTCGCAATCGCCGCCTAAACAGCAGCAGTTGCTTTAGTTCTACAGCCGCCTAAGGCGAACCCCCGAACCTACTTGTGCCCGTGCTCGTAGATGTAGGGTCATTATCACGGAACCGGTTGTGATGGCTGCCTGTCAGTCACGACTTAACTAAAGCAGGCTGGTCCTGGGGTGCGCTTTGCACGCCGTGCTGCCACAGGGCGAGATTCAACGGCGAGCTAAGCATGTAGTACCGGGGATGGAGTGCCTTCGGACGGCGGTTCAATTCCGCCCACCTCCACCATACAACCGGCCCTTCGGGGCCGGAAAGAAGCCGGACGTTCCTGGTGACAGGACGTCCGGCTTTTTTATTGCCTCGACAACACCCCATGCAGTGCGGCGGGAATCGCAAAGCCCTCCATCCGCACCTCCGGCCGATAACTGGCCGAGGGCGTGAATCGATATTCGCGCGCAAGCAGCGCGCACAGCAAGATCAACTGCGCGTTGCCCACCGCAGAGCCCACGCATGAGCGCGAAGGGAACCCGTACGGGACGTAGACCCCGGCGGTGCGTCGGCGCCGTTCCGGCAGCCATCGATCCGGGTCGAAGGCCTGCGGGTTGTCCCAGTACTTCTCCGAGCGGTGCTGGATGTAGGCGCTGAGCTCGTACACGCTGCCCTCGGGGATCGATTGCCCGTCCACCTCCAGGTCGCAGACGGCCACGCGGCGGTTGTTGAACGGGGTGGAGTACAGCCGCATGACCTCCTTGAGGAAGCGCAGCGTGCAGGGAATACGCGCCATCGGCAGCGTGAGGATCTCCTCCTCCGACAGCACGCGGAATTCTTCTTCCACTTTCTGCCGCCACTCCGGGTACATCTGCAGCGCCAACAACAGGCAGGCAGCCATCATGCCGGGCACGCCGGAGATGGCGATCAGCTGCACGGTGACCAGATAGATGACCTTGTCCAGGCCGATCCGGGCCCGCAGGCCGAGCAGCGACTGCGCATAGTCCAGGGGCGCATGGCCATCGCGCAGGCGACGTTTGAGTTCGGCGCGGATCGCCCGGGATTCGCCGCGTCCGATGAAGAAATTGCGCGGCAGGTCGCGGGTGTGGATGACCTGCTCGACCTGGGTGGTGAACCGCAGCCGCAGCGCGCGCTCGACCGCTGCCTGTTCGCGGGTGGTGAGGCCATCGATGACCAGCGGGATCAGCGGCACGGACATCACCGACCACACCGCCGGCATGGCGTCGCCGTCGATGCCGCAGTGCGCATCGAGTGCCGCTCGCATCCTCGCCTGCAATGCGCGCAGCGTGTCCGGGCCGGTGAGTTCGGCGCTGCGGGTGGCGATCAGGCTGCGCACCTCCGACCAGCGCACGCGCTCATGGCGGCGGAACAGGTCGGCCAGGGATTCAACAACGAACAGCTGCTCGGAATTCTGCTTGTCTACCCGGCCAGCCCGTTCGGGACAGAACACCCCGATGCCGCCGGTCTCCAGTTTCAGCACCGGGCCCTCGCGTTCCACCCGGGCCGCCAGGCGTTCGGCGGCGACGCCGCCCTCCTGTTTCACCATCCCTTCCATGCGCGCGTCTCCGGCAAGAAGGGACTCGAAGACGAGTCCCTTCGTCTTGCTACCGTTCAAACCCGGCGGAAAACCGGGGAATCAGAACTCGATCCAGAGCGGCCAGGTATTCCACACACTGCTTTTTTCGTTCGGATGAATATTGAGGCTGACGCGCAATGCTCGGGCGAATCGTTTCATTTTCACTCCTTGGATTGCTGTGTGGTTTGCCAGGATTATCCTGACCGGCGTTTGATACCACAGGTATATGGCGCTGTCTAATACTCCGACAGTAAATGTGCATACGTCACATTTTTTCGGCGACTGCAGGGTAGCCGCGTATAACCCACCGGCGCGGCCGGACAGCGCAAGGTGCTGCTCACGCACCGGGGATATTGCGAGCGGATGCGGGCGTGGCGGCAACCGGGCCGCCAGGGGGCGGTGCCAGCCTGTGCGCCTCGCGGCCGTGCTCAGTCCACGATCATGCTGTTGCGCTCCAGCAGCGCGTCGGCCAGCGCCTGGATCGCTTCGCGTTCCTGCACCCGCTCGCGCCACGCCACCGGGATGCCGTCCTCGCCCAGCAGGGCGCCAGCCAACTGGCCGACCACTGCCGCAGTGGTATCGGCGTCATCGCCGAGGTTGGCCGCGGCCAGCACCATGTCGGCAAACGTGTCGTGATGCGCAACGCACCACAGCGCCGCTTCCAGACTGTCCACCACGTAGCCGCTGCCACGGATCCGCTCGCGCGGCAGGTCGCGGTAGTGGCCGGCGGCAATGGCGCGCAATCGGTCGCCGGTCACCTCCACCGCCCGCAGGTCCAGCACGGCCGCCTTGCCCTGCCCCTGCAACGCGCGCTCGATGGCCACCGCAAGCAGGCGGCAGGCATCCAGGCACTCGAGCGCGGCATGGGTAGTGCGCGAACTCAGCACCGCCATGTCCTGCAGTTCGGCAGTGCCGGCATAGCGCAGCACCACCGGGGCCAGGCGCATGATCGAGCCGTTGCCGGCACTGGTCGGGTCCGGGTTGCCGGCCAGCGCCTGGCCACTGACCAGAAAGGTGTGCAGGGCCGCGCGCGTGGCCACGCCGATGTCGAAACAACTACCGGTCGAGCTCCAGTACCCGTGCTGGTACCAGTTGGCGTACCGGTTCATCTGGTCGCGCGGGTCGAAAACCTCGCAGCGCACCAGGCTCTCGGCCAGGCACATCGCCATCGAGGTGTCATCGGTCCATTGCCCCGGCTGCAACTCGAACGGGCCACCGCCGACCATGTCGGTCAACGGTTCGAAACTGCCGCGCGGCTTGAATTCCAGCGTGGTGCCCACCGCATCGCCACAGGCCAGGCCGAGCAGTGCGCCGCGATATCGATTCTGTATGTCCATGTCATTGCTCACAGGCAGGGTGAAACCGCATCCATACGGCTCAGGGCAGGGTGAACTTGCGCGCCATGCGCAGCGGCCACACCGAAGTGAACTGGGCGCCGCCGACCAGCCGATAGGCCGCCGACACGCTGCGCAGGACCCCGAGCCGTTCGAGCACGTCCTTGGCCCGGCGGAAGGTCGGGCGCGGGTCTGCGGTGAACATGAACAGGTTGATCTCCTTGGCGCTGACGTCATAGCCGTCCAGCGTCGCCGCATTGCCCAGGGCGGTGCCGAGCTCTGCTTCCAGGGTGGCCAGGAAGGCCTCGTCATCCAGCGACGCTCGCCAGAACTTGATCACAAGCTGGTAATCCATCGGGGGGCCTGTTTGTCGCGAAGGGAACCGCCAAGGTTACCCCTCCTTGGCCCCGATCGCCTCGCCGTGCGTGACCCGGGCAGCGGACGCACCGCGGCCCGGGCGTCATCGACAATCCCTTGATGCCATCGCCATCATGCTCGCTGCACTGCGCCCGGTCCCGGGAGCGCGAGGATTGCCATGACCAAGATCCCTTCGATGCTGTTGAGCGCGCTGTTCGCGCTGAGCCCGGCCCTGGCCGGCGCCGCCGACAAGGTCACCACCACGCCGGTGCAGTTTGCCAAGGGCGCCAGCAGCGCGACGCTGCGCGGCACGCTCGCCGGCTATGACACCGTGCGCTACACCGTGGCCGCGCGCGCCGGCCAGACCATGACGGTCACCCTGGGCGGCAGTGCCAATGCCAGCTTCAACGTGTTCGCCCCGGGCGTGGTCCCCGGCGAAGGCCAGGCCCTGGGCAGCAGCGACGAGAAGCGCCGTTGGACGGGCGCCCTGCCCGCCTCCGGCACCTATGTGGTACAGGTGTACCAGACGCGCGCGCAGGCGCGTCGGGGCGAAAAGGCCCCGCACACGCTGACGGTGGCCATCCGCTGATCCCGGCGCCGGCCCCGCCCGGCGCTTCCGGCTCTTTCACCGCAGGGACCTTGGGATGGACTTTCTCAAACTGCTCCGATCGCTCGAGGAGTTTCTCTACGAGCTCTGCACCTGGTTCCTGTTCTTCCCGCGCACGCTGTATCGGGTCGTGGTGCGTCCACGGCAGATGGCGCAGTATGTGCATACCGAGCTCACCCAGAAACTGGAGAACCAGTTCGACGATGCGATCAGCCCGCCGATGTTCCTGATGCTGGCGGTGCTGGTGGCGCACGGAGTGGAGCTGTTGATGCACCAGCAGGTGACCGGCACCGGGCAGTTGTCGCGCACCTTGTTCGGCAACGAGGAAGGCCTGCTGCTGTACCGCTCGATCACCTTCGCGGTATGGCCGCTGATCTGCAGCGTGCACCTGCTGCGGCGCAGGCAACGGCCGATCACCCGCGAGTCCCTGCGCGGCCCGTTCTTCGTGCAGTGCTACCTGACCGCTCCGTTCGCGGTGGCACTGTCCACCAGCATGGTGTTCGTGCGCCTGCCGGGGGAGCTGTCGACCCAGGCCGGCATTGTGGTCTCGGTGCTTTCGCTGCTCTGGTATGCGGTGGTGCAGGCCCGCTGGCTGAAGGCGACCCTGCAGCGCTCGTGGCTCAACACGGTCCTGTCGACGGCCTGGGTGCTGCTGCTGGGGATCGTCATCAACAGCCTGATCGGCTGGGCACTGCTGGCCACCTGAGCGTGCGGCAGTACCGCGGCGGCAGGATGCGCGTGAGACTGCCCTGCGCCGGCCGCTCCAGCCGCCAATGCGTGCAATTCCCCCCTGCCCCATTTCCGTGCGACCCTTCGGGAAACGTTTTCATGGGATGGAGGGATTCCAATGTTGTCTCGTTTTCGTCGTACCGCGCTGCTGGCGCTGATGGCCCTGTCACTGCCGGCCGGGCACGCCCTGGCCCAGACCGCCGCGCCGTTGCGGGTGATGTCCTTCAATGTGCGCACCCCGGTGGATACCGAGCCGGGCCGGCGCTGGGAAGATCGCCGCGAGGCGATGGTAGCCCTGCTGCGCGAGCAGCATCCGGCCGTGTTCGGCACCCAGGAGCTGGTGGAAAAGCAGGCCGAGTACCTGGTCGCGCACCTGCCCGGCTATCGCTGGTTCGGCGAGGGCCGTCGCGGCGGCGGGGGTGACGAGCACATGGGCGTGTTCTACGACAGCGCCCAGCTGACGGTGGTCGAATCGGGCAATTTCTGGCTGTCCGATACGCCGGACGTGGCCGGTAGCATCACCTGGGGCAACCTGATGCCGCGCATGGTGACCTGGGCGTTGTTCCAGCGCCAGGCCGATGGCAAGCGCTTCTACCTGCTCAACACCCACCTGCCCTACCGCGACGAGGACGAGCCGCGCCGGGTACTGGGCGCCAAGCTCATCACCCAGCGCCTGGCCACGCTGCCGCGCGACATCCCGGTGGTGGTCACCGGCGATTTCAACAGCGAGCCGGGCAGCACCACCTACCAGGCCTTCAGCACCGCGCTGGCCGATGCACGAACGCTGGCCGCCAAGGTGGAGGGCCCGCGCCTGACCTTCCACGATTTCAGCGGCAAGCCGACCGTGGAACTGGACTGGATCCTGGTGCGCGGCTTCAGCGTGGACCGCTTCAGCACCCTGGACGACGCGCCCGGCGGCGTACTGCCCTCCGATCACTTCCCGGTGCAGGCCGAACTGCGCTTCCCGGCTGCCGCCGCTCCCTGAGCCGGCGCGTGTTGGCCGCCGCCACGCGCGCGGGCCGGCAACGGGCGGT
>DJBL01000065.1 GCA_002435595.1 Stenotrophomonas maltophilia | reverse complement strand
AGGTCCACTGGCGGGGGCGGCGGTGCGGCCGCCAGCGCCTGCTGGTACACCGGCACCACCAGGCCATCGGCCACCGCGTCGGGCGCGGTGCAGGCAAACAGCACCGGATCGGCCGCCGCGTCCGGTGCCGCATCGGGCAGCGGGCCGCAACCCAGCCACAGCCAGCCCGCGCGCGGCAACCGCTGGCGCGCCCGGTCCAGCCAGGCCGGCGGGTTGCCTTGCAGGGGGGCATCCATCAGCACGATCAGGTCATCGCTGTCGTAACCGCCATCGCGACGGCGCAGCCACGTCTGCAACGTGCCCGGCGTGGTCTGCAGGGTGCAGCCGCGCCCGTCGGCCATGAACGCTGCCAGCCGGCGCCCGGGCGACAGCGCCGCCTCGGCCCGGTTGCACGGCACCGGCGCCATGGCCGCCCGCGGTTGCACCAGCAATATCCGGCAGTGGCGCAGCCACGGGTCGCGTCGCAGATGCGCCAGCAGCCACTGCCGTGTCAGTGCCATCCCGCTCCCGGCGGCCAACTGCAGATACCCGCGGCCGCGACCGCCCTGCGCATCGATGCGCCGCAGCTGTGCCAGCCCGGCCTGCACCGCAAAGAACTGCGCCGCCCGCGCCAGCCGCAGCCGGCCGTCGGCGCCGGGGTGAATGAAACCGCGCAGCAGCGTCAGCACCCGCGCCGGGGCCGCCACCCCGGCCAGCAGCGGCGCGTGGACTGCGCGCAGGCACTGGCCGTTGGCGTGGGTTGCACCGGTGTTGGGCGTGGGCAGCGTGCGCCGCAACTGCCCGGTGCGGGCCGCGCTCCACCCGTGCTCGCGCCAGCGCACCCAGCCCTCGGCCGGCGTGCCGCTGCTCGCATGGCGCCCGCCACGCCGGTCCAGTGCCAGCAGCAACGGTGCGGTGCAGCCTTCCATGCCGGCGTCCCGGCCCCGGCAGTGCAGTGCAATGGCCGCCTCCTCCCGGCCCCAGCGACCCTGCCCGTCGCGCTCCACGCACAGCAGGCGCAGCAGCGGCAGTCCGTTGACGTAGCCCAGCAGCACATCCACCCGCGGCACCGCGTCGCGCAACGGTTGCTCCTGCTCGCGCGCGCTGGCCACGTCCCAGTGGTTGCCCTCCGGCTCGGTCCAGGCCACCAGCGGTACGACCACCTCCATGGTGCGGCCATCGGGGCGCTGTTGCGCCACGTGGACGCCCTCGCGCAGCAGTGTGAGCAGGGCATCGCTGCCGGGCTGCGTTCCCCGCCGCAATGACCGCTGCACCACGGCCGCCAGCACCTGTGCGATGCCGTCGGCATCCAACGGCCACTGCTCGCCATGGGCGCCCACCCGCAGTTGCTGCAGGTACTCCCGCAGGCGGCCCTCCAACACCGGCGTGGCCGGGTTGCCGCGCAACGCGCAGCGGCGGTTGGGGGCCAGGTACTGCCAGCCCAGCCGTTGCAACCAGCCCAGTGCAGACCGGGCAATGGTGCCGCGCGGTGGCGTGCGACTCATGGCTGCGGCACCCACGGGCAATGAGCGCGGGCGACAAGCGGTGTGTGCGGGAAGCAGGCGATGCAATGCGACATGCCTGCAGTCTGGCGCAGCTGCTGCACGCCCTGCCGTGTGCATCATTCCGTTTCCTGCACACCAGCTGCACTGCGTAATGAACAGTTTCAATGCCGCGCATCAGGAAGATAGCGTGAAGCAATCATCGCCATGCCCTGCGACACCGGATGATCGTCTCAGCCCGCCTTGGCCGGCCGCTCCTCCAGCTCGGCCAGGTCGCCATCCAGCGCCTGTTCCAGCGCGCCCAGCCGCGAGCGCAGGCGCGCACGCTGGCTGCGCAGGGCTTCCAGCGTCGGCACCTGCGCATCGTCATCCGGTTGCACGTAGCGGGCGACGCTCAGGTTGCCGTCGTGCCGGGCCAGCATCTGTGGGGTCGCCAGGCATGCCACCCCGGGCACCTCTTCGCGCTGCTGGCACAGCGCCAGCAACTGCTCGGCGGTGGCCTGGTGCAGCCGCGGTCCGCGCTTGGTCACCGGTTGCAGCTGCCGCGCATCCACGAACAGCACGCTCTCCTGGCTGCGCACCGCGCGCAGCACCAGCAGTGCAGTCGCCACCGGCGTGCCGGCAAACAACCGGTCCGGCAGACCGATCACCGCCTCGATCAGGTTGGATTCCAGCAGGCTGCGGCGGATCACCGCCTCCTCGCCATCGCGGAACAGCACGCCGTGCGGCACCACCATCGCCATGCGCCCGGTGTGCGGGTCCATCGCCTTGAGCATGTGCTGCAGCAACGCAAGGTGCCCCCATTGTCGTGGCGGCATACCGTGCACATAGCGCTGGTGCACATCGCGCATGCCGCGTTCGGGGGCCCAGGCCAGTGCAAACGGCGGCCGCGTCAGCTGCACCTGGAAGCGGCGCAGGCGCCCGTTGGCATCCAGCAGGGTGTCGTGCAGCAGCGGGGTCCCGGCATGCACCGCATGGTTGTCTTCGCCGTGCAGCAACAGGCGCAGGCGGGCACAGGCCCACGCCGTGTCGTTCTCCTCCTGGCCGAACAGCTGATGCCGGCGCGCGCCGTGCGAGGTGCGTGCCCAGCGGGCCGCGGCCAGCAGCAGGCTGCCGTGGTGGCAGGCTACATCGCAGATGCTCTCGTCCTCGCGGGGGTCCATCAGCCCGGCCATCAGCCAGGCCAGCGGGTCGGGCACATGGGCCAGCGGCAGCGGGCTGCGGCGAGGCTGGCTGCGCTCCAGCAGGCGATCCACGGCCTGGCCGATGTCGGCCCTGTAGGTCCCGCGCAGGCTGCGGAAATCCAGTGCCGGTATCGCCAACCGGCCCAGCAGGCGCGACAGCGCCACATCACGGCGGTCGGCATCGCGCGGCCAGCCATCGTGCAGGCGTAGCACATCAAACACCTCGGCCAGCGTGGCACGGTTGGCCTGGCTGAGCCGCTGCAAGGCGGTCATGATGCGGCGGTCGTTGCCGCCATTGAAGCGCTGCCGGAACAGCAACTCGAAGCGCGCCTCCGGCGGCACCACCAGCAACTGCGCGCCCGGCGCGGTAGGCGGCCAGTCCAGCGGCGTGCCGTAGGCGCGATCCGGGTCCTGCGCGGCGGCATCGGTATCGCTGGCAATCTTGAGCAGCAGCAGGGCCAGCAGCAGGTAGGTGGCCGACCCGGCATCGGCGGCCTCCGCCAGGGTCTCCCGCGCAGCGCCCAGCGCGGCCTGGGTGGCGTGCGCGCTCGGCAGGGTGGCCATCGGGCTCATACAGCGCCCCCATGCAACATCCGCTCGGCCACCACCGCAATCTCCTGTTGACGAATATGGATCAGCGCCTCCAGGCAGCGCTGTTCGGCCTGTGCCGCAGTGGCAATGCCCACGATGCGCCGCTGCTGCGCCACCGGCGGCAGATGCACCGGCAACCGCGCTACCGCCGTCTTGCGCAGGCTCTGCTGGCGCGAGCCCGCCGCCTGCTGCCGCAGGTAAGCCTGCGCAGCGCGTTGGTTCAGCTGCCACGCCAGAAAAGCCGGCAGCAGATCCGGCGTACACACTCGCAGCACATACAGGTGCGGGCTGCACACCGTGGATTCTGGCGGGTTGTGCAGCAGCATCGCCAGCGGGTGATTGCCGCGCGCAGCAATCAGGACATCCTGATCCTGCACCCAGTCGGGCGGCTTGCGCGCACGCAGCGCGGTGCGCAGCAGGTGGTCGCGTTCCTGCAGCCCATCCAGGGCCAGATTCTTGAGTTGAATGACCTGCACCGGGCCCTCCGCCACGGCGGCAATGGCACCGCGAAACGGGTGGCCCTGGCGGATGCTGGCCACGTCGCCAAGCAGGGCAATGCGCGTGAGTGTGTTCATGCGTGCACCATGCGTTCGGGTATGCAGAGGGTCAACCGAACAGGCGGGCAGCATTCGCGATGATGCGAAGTGGAGTGCGGTGGATGTGCGGAAGTGGGATGAAGCTCGCAGGGGGTCGCAGCTGGTGCGAACGATGCGGTGAACTGGAGTTGGGGGATTGGAGAGGTGGGGGTGATGGCGGGGTGGTGGTTGCGCTGCCTGACAGTGGCTGTGCACAGTTCGGCGATGTCAGTTGCTGCTGACTCAGCAACATAGTCTTGCCAGAATTCGACTGCCATCATTGCGGTGCTGGCAGACAACGCGCCGCTGTTGCATGTGCCGACATCTGGCGAAAACGTCCCTGATGAGACGACTGAACCGAAACGTGTGATGGGTATAAGGGCTCTCGTTCGAGTAGCAACCCTATGGCGCAGGCTCAGTTATTCAAAAAACAGATACTCCTAGATGTTGCCCGCAGGCTAGCGCCTACCGCCGAAGCCAGGCCGGCCGTCACCTGTCCCGGCTGTGGGCGGCTTCGATGGCCGGATGGGATCCGCTCATGCTTATGACCGTCGCATTATGACGAGGGAGGCGCAGTTGAGTGCAGCAGGTGAGTCGTTGAAGTCGATACGCGATCTTGTATGGGTTGGCAAGGAACCGGGGCGTTAGAACAACCCACACGAGAAAAGATGCTAAAAAGGCTCATCTAGTACCGGTAGTGCGGCAAGTGAGTTGAGCGCAACTGGGTGAGGGTGTAGGTTCCAGGACGTATCGGATGGAGGTTGAGCATGCGCACTTTTGGGTTAATAACTCTCTTGGGCCTCACGGCGTGCGCTGGACCTGGCGTCGGCAACGCCGGCAACGTGGCCGGCATAACGTCGGACAGCGTCGCGAGCGGCCAGCCTGCTCCACTGACTGCGCCGCCGACGTCAGCGGGTGGACCGTTCGAGGGCGCCTGGGTGTCGTGCGACGGTGCGCCATCACAGGATCAGTGCAGCCGCTATCTTCTGATGCAGCGCGGCGACCGCATCTGCGGGACTTGGTCGTATTTCGCCTCTGGCCAGGAATTTGAGGGCAGGCTGGTCGCGCATGGGGTTTCCGGCACTACCGCGCGACGCACGCACGTTTGCGGCCGACCGGGCTCTGAGACCGATACCGAGTGCGCAGATGGCTGGCAGCAGATTGATAAGCCCCTGGAGCTCTGCGGCGACAAGCTCAGCGACATGACAGGTGCAGACGGTGCATGTTTCGCCGACTACGAGGCTGTGCCCGCGTCTAAAGCGGAGCTCGCAGCGTTATCGTCCCAGTCATGGTTGCAGACCTGCCTCGCAACTGACCCGTGAGGGCTGACAAGGAGATGGATCATGACGAACCCGAATCCCCTCACCGAGAACGAGTTGCGTGCCGCCGCCTACTTCGCTGTGGGCGTTACGTCTGAAGGCAGCATTGGCGGACGCGACCTAGCTTATCGTCTGAGCTTTGCCGGCAATGTCGGGGCCGGCGGGCGTATGGAGCCAGTAGCGAACAGCGGGTACTCGTTCGGCACGTTGCAGATCGATCTGGGTCAGCATCCACAAGTAGCCCGCGACCTTTTGGACGGGTATCAGATCTGGGCAGCGACGCAGCCTGATCAGGCCTCGCTAGAGCTTAGCCCAACTCAGTACGACGCGACGCTTGCGTCATTGCAGCGCACCGGACGGCAGATGCGCGCAGCAAACGCTATCGACATTGACCGCTCTTCGATTGATCGCTTCCTGGGATCAGATGAAGGCCGCACCTTTGTGCATGGCTTGGACACTGAGCACGTTGATGGAATGACCGCAACCGACGCAGTTGCTGGTAATCGCGACTCGGCGTTGGAACGGCTCCAACGAACGGATCTTTACCGAAACTCCACAGGCGATGAACAAGCAGAGCTTGCCGGCATGCTCATGAAGCTGCAGAACCAAGCCGGTCAGGGGAGATGGCCTGGGTTACTTAACCAGGTAGAGGCCGGCAGCCTCGCATCGCCCTCAGAGGTCAAAAACGCCATTAATGGCTTTCTACCAAATCAGCGCAACGGCAGTCCGGACTATCTCGAGAGCGGCGCAGACAACACGCTTCGCGGTATCAGCGTGCTCAACGCGCTACGTGGAGGAAATCCTGGAAATCCACTATCAACAGCGTGGAGCAATGTTGTAGAGAACCCTTTGGTGGGCCCGGTCGCTTCCCATCGACCGAACGCAGCGAATCCGGATTTCGGCTTTGAATACGATACGGTGCGATCATTATTCCTGACGCCTGAGCAGTCTCGCCGGTTCATCGCTGCAGTGGACCAAGGCGCCCCGCTGGCCGACGGTAATCCAGCGCGGCAAGCAAACGGTAGTCGCCAACCAGGTTTCTACGTCTCTGGTGACGACTTTGTGCACTGGAACCGCAGTGGCCAAGGCCAAGCGTTTATCGGGGGGCAATGGCGAAGTATCAGCGCCGAAGATCTCACGCGCGTGCGGAATAGAGACGGCACTACGGAGCTCACCATCAACGAAGATGGGGAACGAGCGCCGCTGCTACGGGTGGATCCGCGAACTCCCCCGCTGCGTGTAGACGCTGCAACCCAAAGCGACACTCGAGACGTCGTGACAGCCCACGAACGTTCGGCAGCCCCGGGGACAGCTATGTTTGCCAACGCACATCTGAACGACATATTGGCCGCTGCGATGACAGGAGACGAGGCAGGGGGCCGTAGGGCGATGGAAGAGCTCACACGATCGTCCGAAGGTGTGGCGTTCGCGCAGCGTAGCGCAGAACTTGTGGCTAACCGCCAAGCGGATGAGCACGCTGTCAAGGAACAGGTCTCAGAGCGGGGCGGCTTTGAGAGAAGCTGAGCACGCGTTGCAGGTAAAGAAGGTTCTCCAACTGGCCTCTGCAGCTCAGGAGTACTATGCTTCAGCCTCTCCCAGCAAACGCTGCTCCGGGGTCAGCGGCGTGGGCATCATCACCTCTCGCCCTATGGCGGCACGCAAGTCACCACGGATTTCGTTGACCCGCGAAGCTGCGTAGGGAGCCACAGGGTCGCCGTTTCTACTTCCAGCTTGATGCGCGGCCAACAACTGGAGCGCCAACAAAAGCATCGCCAGCGGGTGATTGCCGCGCGCAGCAATCAGGACATCCTGATCCTGCACCCAGTCGGGCGGCTTGCGCGCACGCAGCGCGGTGCGCAGCAGGTGGTCGCGTTCCTGCAGCCCGTCCAGGGCCAGATTCTTGAGTTGAATGACCTGCACCGGGCCCTCCGCCACGGCGGCAATGGCACCGCGAAAGGGGGGGGGGGCTGGCGGATGCTGGCCACGTCGCCAAGCAGGGCAATGCGCGTGAGTGTGTTCATGCGTGCACCATGCGTTCGGGTATGCAGAGGGTCAACCGAACAGGCGGACAGCATTCGCGATGATGCGAAGTGGAGTGCGGTGGATGTGCGGAAGTGGGATGAAGCTCGCAGTGGGTCGCAGCTGGTGCGAACGATGGGGTGAACTGGAGTTGGGGGTTTGGAAAGGTGGGGGTGATGGTGGGGTGGCGGGTGCGCGGATTGGTCGTAGCTGTGGTGGTGCCACGCACCGATGCTGCATTTATGCACTCTGGCCAATGACCGGATGCCACATAGGGGGTGGTGGCGTGGATCTGAGTGTTGTCGCAGGTGCAGGCGCATACCGAACGGGTAGCTGACCGGAAAGGTAAGCCGAAGCTCTTGATTCGCATGAGAGTTCTCCTTTGCGGAGCAACCGTACTTCGAAGGTTTCAATATTCAAAATCCCGATATTTCTCCCTTCCGCCAACTGGGTTAGGCGCAACTCGCTAGCCACATGCGACCCGAGTCCTGCTCCGGCTCTGAAGGGTGGCCGCGCGACCAAGGTTAGGCATTCCGATTCAACCGGAGGTAGACTTTTCGAGTGGAGGGCGTTGCGGGAAACGCGCCAAGCCGCCAATATGCGGAAGGCAACAAGGGATGGGGAAATTGACGATTCGAAGAACGTGATGGATTGCTGGCCGCCCGCACTGAAGTCGCTGGTTGCTGTCGCAATCTCCCACGAGCTGGGGTGTGTCACTGGCTGACACGGTTACAATCTCCGCTTGTGCCAAACCCCTCAAAATATGGAGTTGATGGAGTTCAATGGCATACCGTAATAAGACGTACATCGCATTCGATGGCGACAACGATATGGACTACTATCGACTCATGACCGCGTGGAAGGTGCACGACGGATTTTCGCTCAATTTTCACAATGCGCATGACCTAAATACTTCGCGAGATTCGAGCCAAGAGGAGAGCATAAAGCGCCAACTTCGGGAGCGATTCGAGAATTCGAAGCAGCTTTTGGTTCTAATTGGGGCGCGAACTAAGTTTTTGACAAAGTTTGTGAAGTGGGAGCTTGAGGTGGCCTTGAGGCTTGGTCTGCCCATAATCGGAATTAATTTGAATGGCAGTCGAAAGATGGACGACAATTGCCCGCCGGTGATTCGGGGGCAGCTTGTGGTCTATACGTCATTCAATCACAACATAATTGTCCATGCGATCGATCAGTGGCCCGCCCAATTTAAAAAATTGCGTGCGGAGGGTGTGACTGGAAGTCACTCCTATTCTGATGATCTATATAGGAGAATCGGACTTTGAGGTATTTCTTCGATTCGATTAGCACAAGAGCTTACTGGCGCTATGCACTGTTTTCTGGTGAGGCGATTGGAAAGTTTTTCGCCGTTATGGGAATTCTCTACCTTTGTGTCGACTTGGCGGACGCCTTCAATATATACAAGAAGGATCAGCACAGCTATTTCGGTCTAATTATATTAGTTGTACTCGCCTTGATGTACGTTGTGTCCACGCGAAGGCCCCTTTCGCGTGTAAGCTATAAAATCCCTCAGAAGGATTTCGCCGTTGAAGTTTTGATCGGTGATTTATTCAAGATTCCCGGCGAGGTTATTATAAGTACCAGCTCAACGTTTGATACGGACATGTCATCTGGGCTTATCGCAGTCACAAGTCTACAGGGGCAATTGGCTACGAATTACTTCAATGGTCAAACAGTGGAAATTGATCGTCAGATCGAGAATTCACTCTCGCGGGAGCAATTCTTCGTAAATGAAGAGCGGCCTGGAAAGAAAAAAGAGTATCCAATCGGAACCGTTGCTCGTGTGACTGCGCATAGCAAGAATTTCTATCTCGTTGCAATGTCGCACATGGATGTAAACGGTAATGCATCGTCTGACTTGAAAATGATTGATGAAGCGCTTGAGAAACTATGGGCCAATCTATCATTAAAGGCTGAGGTCGGCGACATTATTATGCCTCTTATGGGGACGGGGCGTGGTCGGGTTGCTTATCCAAGAAAGAAAATGATAGAGCGCATCGCTCAGTCTTTCGCTGATGCTTGCAGCCAGAAAGCATTTTCAAACAAACTAATCATCGTTGTCCGACCGGAAGATGCATCCAGATTCTCATTGAATTTGTTCCAAGTCAGGGACTACCTAGGGCAAAGCCTTCACACCTGAATTCGCATTTTCCCTGACTAACTTTTCCACGAGCTCCGAGAGGGGTCTTCTGTTCCGATCGTTGTGGCGCGCAATATTAATTTATGTCCATACTAGATGGAGTATCCGATGTCGCTCGAAGATGTGAAGTTGAAAATTGTGGAGGCAGGCTTAGAAATTGCGGGAGTGCAGCGAACAAATAATGATCTGGGTTGGCAGATAAGATTGTCAAATGGTGGTCTGGTAAATATCTTCGATACCGGAAACATCAATGTTCAAGGCAGGGCCCAGCCCTTGGTGAAAGCGGCGTTGGGGTTGGTCGGTGCAGGCCCGGCGATGCCTGTCGCTGTTGCTCAAGTCGCGGCAGGAAACCAGCAGAACAACAAGGTTTTTGTGGTCTACGGACATGATGAAACCGCGAGGAACCATTTGGAGGCAATGCTGAGGCGATGGGGTCTAGAGCCGCTAATTCTTGATCAACTCCCTTCTGAAGGACAGACCATCATTGAGAAGTTGGAGAAGTACACCGCCGATGTGAAGTTTGGGGTGATTCTTGCCACACCAGATGATGAGGGGAATCGATCTGGGCGAGACGACGAAAAGGCATATCGAGCTCGGCAGAACGTAGTGCTTGAACTGGGTATGCTACTTTCTCGCCTCGGCAGAAGCCGCGTCGCAATTCTCCTAAAACAGCAGGCGAATATGGAGCGCCCATCAGATATTCAGGGATTGATATACATTCCCTTCAAAGATGATTTGCAGAAGGAGGCCGGGACAATCTTGGCTAAGGAGATGGTCGCTCAGGGCTACCGTATTGATGTGGCGAGACTTTAGACGCTTGCAGCATGGCGGTGCGCGCCTCTTCGACGCGCGGCCGTAGAAGGATGAATATGTCTAGCCTTGAGGTTCGATAATGCGACGTGATATGGATTTGATTCGTAAGATTCTCATCGCTATTGAGGAGTCTGAGCGGGGATATGCTCCGCATGATCTTGCGTTGGATGCCTACAGTGAGGAAGAAGTTGGATATCACTCCTACCTCTTGGTGCAGGCAGGCCTTGCAAAGGGTATCGATAACACGACCATGGATTCGAATAGTCCTAGCTCAACAATTGTGAGCTTGACATGGGAAGGCCACGAGTTCGTCTCTTCGGCACGGTCTCCAAATATTTGGTCACAGGCAAAAGACGTAATGCTCAAGGTTGGGGACGGTTCGTTTCAAGTTTGGCAGAGCGTGCTTGCTGACGTGGTAAAGCGTAGCTTGGGGATTAGTTAGCACGGGACAGACTGCTAAAGTGCGCGCGTCACTAACGTGCGCGTTACTATCATCACCCGGCCTCGCTAACCCGCGCACCCTCCCCACGCCGCACCAACCGCTCCCGCACCTTGTCATACACCAGGTTGTACACATAGGTGTAAGGCAGGAAGAACGCGATCAGCCCCATCTCCAGCAGGAACGCCTCCCAGTAGGAAATGGACAGCCACCACGCGGCCAGCAGCACCACCACCAGCACCAGCCCGCCTTCAAAGCCCACCGCATGCCCGATGCGCACCGGCACGGTCCGCTTGAACCCGAACTTCTTTTCCACGCGCTCGAACATCGCGTTGTAGAGCATGTTCCACAGCATGGCGCAGGTGGCCAGGGCGATGGTGAGCACGCCGGTGTCGAACAGCGACTTGCCGAGCACGTAGGACATCACCGGTGCACACAGGCACAGGGCAATGCCTTCAAACAGCACGGCATGGACGACGCGGTCCCAGAGGGTCTTTTCAGCTTTCATGAGGCAACACCTGATGTTCGCCGCCGGCAGGGCCGGGCGGAGAGGAGAGCGGATCGAGGGGAGGCGAGTGGGCGGCGATCAACGCTCGTAGCGCGCCCGGCGGCCATGGTATAAGTTTCAAAAATGGAGCAAAACCACCAATATCGTAGGCGGCCGTTGCAGATATGAAACACTTTCCGTGGGACAACCTGATGGTGTTGCTGGCCGTCGTGCGCGGCGGCACGCTGCGCGAGGCTGCGAAGGCGGCGCGGATGAGCACGGCCACGCTGTCGCGCCGGTTGGATGCGCTGGAAGAGCGCCTGGGCGGCAAGGTGGTGGAGCGCACGTCCACCGGCTGCATTCCCACCGAGCTGGGGCAGCGGGTGTTCGCGCTGGCCGAGCAGATGGAGGAGGCCGCCGACGAGATCGCCCGCGAGGCCGATACGCCCAAGGAGCTGGTGGGCACGGTGCGGATCAACGCCGATGAGTGGGCCAGCTTCCTGCTGATCACCCTGTTGCCCGGATTCAACCGCCAGCACCCCGGCCTGGGCGTGGAGGTGCTCACCTCGCGCGAGCCGTACAACCTGGCCCGCCGCGAGGCCGACGCGCTGCTGCGCTACGGCCCGCCCGACACCACCGACCTGCGCGGCGACCGCGTGGGGCGGGTGGAGTACGCGCTGTATGCCAACCAGGCCTACGCGGCGCGGCGGCAGGCAGCCATCGCCAACCAGGCGTGGCATAAACTGGAATTTGTAGGGCTGGACGAGCCGCGCGTGGAGTTCGAGGTGGAGCGCTGGCTGCGCACGCTGCCGGGCGCCAACCGGCCGTGGCTGCGCTGCAACTACTCGGTGGGGGTGCTCGATGGTGTCACGGCTGGCGGCGGCCTGGGCGTGGTGGAGTGCACGGTGGCCGAGCATGTGGGCGGGCTGGTGCGCGTGCGCGATGCGCCGGCGCTGAGCCAGGATGTGTGGCTGTGGACGCACCGCTCGCTGTACGACACCCCGCGCTTCCAGGCCTTGCGCGATTTCCTCAAGCGCACCTGGCTCAACGCGGTGGCCGGGCGCACGCAGCCGGCCGCATAGCGCTGCACCGGGGCTACGCCGCGCTGATCAGGAAAAAGTGGAAGTCCGCGTCATCGGGCGGCGCCGGCATCTCGATGGTCAGGCCCATCTTCGGCAGGTTCCGGCGCCAGAACGCATGGGCCACCGTGTCGTTGGCGAAGGTGGCCAGCAACCAGCGGCCGCTGCCCGGTACCACCAGGCGCGCAACCACCTCACGTGCGATGCCCTTGCCGCGATGCGTGGGCAGCACGAACAGGTCGGCCAGTTCGGGGATGCGCGCGCCCTGGAACGCCACCTCATCCACCAGCACGAACCCGCACAGCACGCCGTCCAGCCACAGCAGCCGCGCCCAGCCGGGCGCGTCGCGCAGGGAGGCCGCCACATCGGCGCGGGCGCAGTCGTAGGTGCCGTCGGGGGCAATCTGCTCGCCGCTCCATGCCGAGGCCTCGAAGTAATAGAACTGCATCAGCTGGAACAGCACATCGGTATCTGCAACCGACGCAGGGGCGAGCGTGAGTCCGCGCATGGGCATCCTTTTCCGGGGGGCGGCGGTGGCGGCGATGATAGGGCGGCACCGCCCTGCTGCACAGCCGGCAGTTCAGGCACCTGACTTCGCAACGCGGCAGGAGTGGCATGTCGCCATCACCCACCGCCATAAGCCCGCCGCTTCGCCTGCAGGCCCCGGCATCGCAGGCGCTGCGGGGTATCGGCCTGCGGCGGCACGGCGGCCTTGACGATTTTCTGAGCAATCTCCCACGCATGCTTAACCTGGCCGTGCACAGCATTGGCCCCGACCGCGGCACCCCGCCGTGGCCTCCGGAGACCTCCCATGACCCAGCAGCGCAAGCAGGATTCCCAGCACCAACGCGGCCAGCAGCAGGAACGCGGGCGTGACCAGCAGCAGCAACAACAGCAGGAACAGCAGCAGCGCAACCAGAACCAGCAGCAGGGGTGGCAGGACGAGGAAGAGTGAGGCCGCTCGAGCAGGCCGCCCCTGCAAGCCCCGCATGACGCGGGGCTTCTTCGTTTGCGCCGGGCTGCGGCCCATCGCGTAGCATGCGGGCATCAAGCAACCGGACGCTGTGATGCATGCCAGGATGACGCAACTGTGGCAGTGGGTAGTGGTGCTGTGCCTGCTGCCCGCCTTGGCGCTGGCCGCGCCCACGCCCATCCCCGACCTGCACGACCCGGTGGTGGACACCGTGCAGGTGCTCTCGGCCGATCAGGCCCAGCAACTGCGCACCCAGGCGCTGGACCTGCAGGCCCGGCGCGGTGCACAGCTGCAGGTGCTGGTGGTGGACAGTGCCGGGGACGAAGGTATCGAAGCCTATTCGCAGCGGGTGTTCGACCAGTGGCAGATCGGCCGCAAGGATGTGGATGACGGCGTGTTGCTGCTGCTGGCCATGGGCGACCGCCGCGTGCGCATCCAGACCGGCTATGGCATGGAAGGGGCCATCCCCGATGCCTACGCGCAGCGCATCATCGACCACGCCATCATTCCCCGCCTGCGCGAGGGCGACCCCGGCCAGGCGCTGATCGATGGCAGCGCGCTGCTGGTCGGCCTGATCGATGGCGAGCCGCTGCCGTCGGTGGAGAACGAGCCCGGGGTGGTGCGGCTGCCGCAGGACTGGCGCCGCGGCGACAGCATCGTGGCAGTGGCGCTGCTGGCCGGGTTCCTGTTGGGCACCTGGGCGCGCCGTGCGCCACAGCGAGGCGTGGTCACCCGCTGGTGGCATCGCCCGGTACAGATGCTGGCCGTGGTGGCGGTGGCTGCACTGGCCTGCGCGGTGATCACGCCCGGTGCCACGGCGGCGCTGGCCATCGCCATGCTCATGCTGGTCCCCATCGCCACGCTGCTGGGCTGGCTATGGGTGGATGGCCGCACGGCACGCCGGGTGCTGTCGTTCCTGCTGGCAGCCGCCGTGCTGGCCAGCGCGGTGAGCGTCTACCAGGGCAAGCCCGTGCCGAGCCTGGCCCTGCACCTGCTGCTGGTGATCGTCGTGGCGGTCGTGCTGGGGCTGATCTCGCTTTGGGTGGCCGCGCTGCGCAACAGCTGGCGCACCGGCCGGGTCGGTTTTTTCGTGCGCCTGGTGGTGCTTTGCGGGCTATCGGGCGTCTACGCCTGGCTGGTCAACCGCACCCATGCGCAGCACGGCGAGGACGCCGGCATGGTGATGCTGATCGCCGGCGGCTTCTTCCTCTACATCGCCTGGGCCCTGGTGATGGGATTGCACCAACGCCCGCAGACGCGCCGCGCGCGCAAGGGCGAGCGCCGTCGGCGGCGCGACGACCACGACTCGGGCAGCGGGTCCTCGAGCAGTTCCTCCAGTTCGTCCAGCTGGTCCGGTGGCGGTGGGCGAAGCGGCGGCGGCGGCGCCTCGGGCAGCTGGTAGCGCCGGCTCAGCCGGACTGCACGCGCCAGCCCAACGCGGTGTCTTCCACCGTTGCACCGGCGTGCACGCTGCCCAGCCGCACCTGCAGGCCCTGCGCATTGGGCAGCGAGCGTTGTTCGGGGAACCAGCGGCGGCGGGCGTCGACCACGATCAGCAGCCCTTCGTCATCGCCGAGCGGCGCGAAATGTGGCGTGGGCGGCGACAGCGCGGCAACGCCGAAGGCGGCCTCCAGCCGGGCCTGCGTGGCATCCACCGCGGCGGCCGGAATGCCCACCTCGCTGATGCAGGTCATCTCGCTGCCGTGGAAGACGCCGCTGCGCCCGGAGGCGGGCAGGCGGCGGCGCGCGATCAATTCCAGGATGAGGCCATCGGGCCCGGTGAAGTAGACCGACTCCGCCTCCCAGCGGCCCTCGAAACGGAAGTGCTCGCGCCCCTCGGCATCGCGCTGACGCTCGGCGCGGGCATCCAGCCAGCGGGCCGCTTCGCTGAAGCGGTCGTGCGGCACGTTGAAGGCCAGGTGCACGCCGCCGACCGGCAGCGCGGCAGCATCGGAAAGCTGCAAGGTTGACCACCCGATCTGCACCTGGTCGCCCGCCACCGGCAGCTGCAGCACCTGGCCGAAGTAGGCGGCGGCCGCAGCGGGATCGGACGCGGGCAGTAGAAGGTGTTCGATACGCATACGGCCATGGTGCAGCCGCCCGCCGCGCGCGTCCAGCCGGGCAGGGCAGGCCGTTCACCCACCGCCACGGCGTGTGCAGCCCGCCCAGCTTGGCTATGCTGTGGCATTGGCCTGCCACCCGGCGTGCCCTGACACGATCAGGAGGATCCGTTGTCCACTCGTCCCCGCAACACCCTGTCTGCCCTTGCACTCGGTCTGGTACTGACCGCCTGCCAGCCCGCCACCCCGCCCGCCCCTGCCGCCCAGGCAGAAGCCCACGCAGAAGCCGAGGCACCGCCGGCGGCAGCGGCATCGGCGTCACCGGTCGCTACGCCGGTGGCCGCAACCGCGCCTGCGCCGGCGTGCCCGCACCCCGAGTTCGACACGTTCCTGCGGCATTTCAGCCACGAGATCGTGCTGCAGGAGGCCTCGGTGGCCGACCCGCTGGTCAGCGAACATGTGGACACGGACGCCGAGCCGGAACCGCGCATAGTCAGCGAGAGGATCGCACTGCGCGATGTGACCTGGCCGGTCATGCCCAACACCGCCACGCTGCACAAGGTGGGGCGTGAAATGCAGGTTACGCGCGAGCAGGACGGCAGCATGAGCGTGCTGATCCGCACGCCCGATACCAGCGACCAGCAGCGGTATTTCTTCGCGCAGCGGCCGTGCTGGCAATTGGTGCGCAAGGTGGATGAAGCGATCTGAGCGGGGCGGTGCCGTGTTGACCTGATCGTCCCAGGTCACTGTGTCGTCATCCACCGCGCTCCCCGCGCCGTTGCTTACGTCCCTTGTGGCACCGGGGCCTCTACAGCCACCAGTGCACGCGCACGCAACGCCTGCCAGAACCCGGCCGGAATCGCCGCGTCCATCAGCGCCAGGTTCTCGGCGATGCGGCCGGGCTGGCTGGCACCGGGAATCACCGCGGCCACGGCCGGATGCGCCAACGCGAACTGCAGGGCGGCCGCGCGGATGTCCACGTTGAACTCGGCGCACACCGCGCGCAGCGCGTCCACGCGGGCCAGGATGTCGGGCGTGGCCTGCTGGTATTCGTAGTGGCTGCCACCGGCCAGGATGCCGGAGTTGTACGGGCCGCCTACCACGATGCCCAGGCCGCGCTCGACACTGGCCGGCATCAGCGCCCGCAGCGCATCGGCATGGTCCAGCAAGGTGTAGCGGCCTGCGATCAGGAAGCCGTCCGGGTCGGCCTGCTGCAGGGCCAGTTCGCACGGCTCCACCCGGTTCACGCCCAGGCCCCAGGCGCTGATGACGCCTTCCTCGCGCAGGCGCGTCAACGCCTTGGCCGCGCCGTTCATGGCGGTGGCGAACACATCGCGCCAGCCCTCGCCGTGGAAGTCGCGGGCCGGGTCGTGGATCCAGACGATGTCCAGGCGGTCGGTCTGCAGGCGCTTGAGGCTGGCCTCGATGGCGCGCAGCGTGCCGTCGGCGCTGTAGTCGTAGACGATCTTGTTGGGCAGGCCGTGTTCGAACAGGCCACCTTTTTCACCCAGGTCGCGCTGGGTGGTGTCTTCGCGCTCGTCCAGGATCAACCGGCCTACCTTGGTGCTCAGCGAATAGGCGTCACGCCGGTGGTGCTGCAGCGCCCGTCCGAGGCGCAGCTCGGCCAGGCCGGCACCGTACATCGGCGCGGCATCGAAGTAACGGATGCCCTGCTGCCAGGCCGCTTCGACCGTGTCGAGCGCGTCCTGCTCGGGGATGTTGCGGTACATGTTGCCGAGTGGTGCGGTGCCAAAGCCCATCCGGGTGGGAACTGAAATGCGCATGTGATTCTCGATGCTGGGGAGGTGTGCGGCGGGCGGAAGCAGGTTGGGCGGCTATGCGCCTGCTGTTTCCGGCAGGGCCACGTCGTGCGGGCGGTGGGCCGCCGGCCGGGAATGGAAATGGGGCAGTACGTACTCGGCGATCTCGTGGAAGGTTTCTTCCAGCGGGCGCTGGTTGCGTCGCAGCTGCAGGCCGATGTGGTCCACGCCGGCCGCGCGCATGGCGTGCAGTTCGGCGATCAGGGCGTTGCGCCCCCCGCTGAAGCCGAAGCGCCAGCGCCGCATCGGCGCGTCCGGGCGCGCGTCCAGCTCCAGGTGGATGAAGCTGGCATAGGGTTTGGCACCGGCCGCCGCGCGCCACGCCGCTACGCGTCGGGCGTGTTCTTCCGGCGTGCCGGGGAAGGCCAGGCTCGCATCCATGTGCTGGCCGATCCACGCCGGTGTCTGCTGGGCCAGGCCAGCCACCAGCAGCGGCAGCGGGGCGGCTGCCCGCGGCAGCAGTGCCAGCGGTGCGGGCAGGTGGGCGTCGGCGCCATCGCGCAGCACCGCCACCTGGTCGCGGAATGCCGCACCGCGTGCGTCGAAATCGCGCCCGAACAGTGGGTATTCCACCGGTCGATCGCCACTGGCCACGCCCAGCAGCAGGCGATTGCCGCTGAGCTGCTGCACGCTGGTGGCCGCCTTGAGGGTGAGCAGCGGCTCGCGCAGCGGCAGCACGACCGCAGCGGTGCCGAGCAGGATGTCCTGGGTGATGGCGGCCAGGTAGCCGAGGTAGGTGAACACCTCCAACACCTGGGCGGCATCGCCGAAGGCCGGGTCATACACCGGTACGTCGCGGATCCACAACGCGCGGAAGCCCAACCGGTCCACCAGCCGCGCCAGATCGGCATGGCGCTGCATGTCCGGCTCGCCGGGCAGGCGCCCACTGTTGCGCCGGGCGAGCTCGCCTGCAGGCGTCCAATCGTTGTCCAGTGGGGCCTCTACGCCGATGCTGAAGCCACCGGCGGTCAGCCGGGAGAGGGCCGGGGTGTTCTCGATGCCGGGCGGCGTAGTGCGCATGGGTGGGGTCCAGGTGGGGTGCCGGGGTGCCGGCTGGCGCTCAGTCTGTTCCCCGGGCCTGGGCGGAGTAATGGGGCAATCGGTAAATTTCTTTTGCTGCGAGGTCAACAATGGAGGCGCCGGTGGTCGCCATGCCACACTGCGCCGCCCAGCATCCGCCCATTGAAAGGACTCACGTGAGCAGCGAAGGACACCGCACCGAAGGACGCCCGGACACCGACCTCTATTTCACCCACGTCATCTCCGGCGCGCCCAACGCGGCGCTGCTGCTGGGCCACCTGTACATGGAAGGCCACGAGCCCAGCATCACCCGGGTGATGCTGGTGCGCGACGGCACCTTCTATTTCGTCTACGACCTGCCCGACATCATCTACGGCGCGACGCTGCTGCCGGCGACCGACGCGCGGCCGTTTGCCTACGCGATGCTGGGCCGACGCGGCCTGCTGCGGATCAACCCGACCGGACAGGCCCCGTGGGACGAAACCCTGGCGCTGCCCAATGCGTATCTGATGCAGCTGCAGAACATCGCAGGGGCGCTGTACGCCTGTGGCACGCAGCAACAGGTGCACCATCGCAGCGCTGAGGGCTGGACGCGGATGGATGCCGGTTGCCACGTGCCGTTGCTCGACCAGGTCACCTGTTGTTTCAACGCGATGGATGGCTTCGGCCCGGACGATATCTATGCCGGCGGCGACGGCGGCGCGCTGTGGCATTGGGACGGCGTGCAGTGGCAGGCGCTGGTGTCGCCCACCGCGCTGACCATCCGCGTGGTGCACGCCATGCCCGATGGCAGCGTGGTGCTGGCCGGGGATGCAGGCACGGTGTTCCGTGGCAACCGGCGGGCGGGTTGGCGCACGCTGACCGTCCCGGCATTGGAGCATCTCGGCATTGAATGCGCGTGTCTGTTCCAGGGCACGCTGTACCTGTGCGCACAGCGCGAGCTGCTGGCGTTGTCGGGCGATCAGGTCGCAACGGTGGAGGTCCCCGTGGACGGCCATCGGGCCTACTACAGTGCCTCTGCCACCGATGGGGCGATGTGGACCGTCGGCGATGACGCGATCCTGCGCTTTGATGGCGCGACATGGGAGCGCTTCACCTGCCCGTGAGGGCTGCCGCGACGCCGTGCGCGCCGCGCGCGGGTGTGCCGTGGCCGGATGTACGCCGGATCAGGCGCCTCCACCCCGGTCCAGCTGCCGGTACCCGATCGCCTCGGCCAGGTGCGCGGTGGTGATGGCCGTGCTGGCGTCCAGGTCGGCCACGGTGCGGGCTACGCGCAGAATGCGGTGCATCGACCGGGCCGACAGCTGCAGCCGCTCCACTGCATTTTCCAGCAGCTGGCGGTCGGCCTGGCACAGGCGGCAATGCACCGCCAGGTCCGCAGGTTGCAGCTGCGCGTTCGGCGCGCCGCTGCGGGCCAGCTGCACGTCCCGGGCCGCCACCACGCGGGCGCGCACGGCATCGCTGTCTTCGCCCAACGGCGCCTCGTCGCGCAGTTCATGCGGATCCAGTCGCGGCACCTCCACGTGCAGGTCGATGCGGTCCATCAGCGGGCCGGAGACACGGCCCCGATAGCGCTGCACGCTCTCGGTCGCGCACCGGCAGCGCCCGCTGCGATCCCCGGCCCAGCCGCAGGGGCACGGGTTCATCGCCGCCACCAGCTGGAACCGCGCCGGAAACACCTCGGTGCGCGAGGCGCGCGCCACCACCACCTGGCCCGATTCCAGCGGCTCGCGCAGTACCTCCAGGGTGTGCCGGCTCCACTCCGGCAATTCATCCAGAAACAGCACACCGTTGTGGGCCAGCGATATCTCGCCCGGGCGCGGGAACGAGCCGCCGCCCACCAGCGAGGCGGCACTGGCGGTGTGGTGCGGTGATCGGTACGGACGCTGCCGCCACCGCGCGGTATCGATGCCGCTGCCGCTGCACGAGGCCACCGTGGCGGTTTCCAGGGCCTCCAGCTCGGTGGCGTCGGGCAGGATGCCGGGCAGGCGCGAGGCCAGCAGCGTCTTGCCGCAGCCGGGGGTGCCGATCAGCAACAGGTGGTGCCCGCCGGCGGCGGCCACTTCCAGCGCCCGCCGCGCCTGCGGCTGCCCGCGTACGTCGCGCAGGTCCGGCATCGGCAGGCTGGCCACTTCGGCCGGCACGGCCTGCGGCAGCACGCGCTCACCGAGGCCTGCGCACACCTCCAGCAGCGTGCGCGCCACGCGCACGTCGGCATGCCCGGCCAAGCCGGCCTCGGCGGCGTTCTCGGGTGGCACGATGAGCGTGCGCTCGAGCCGGGCCGCCGCCAATGCCGCCGGCAGCACGCCGTTCACCCCGCGCAGTTCACCGGTCAGCGCCAGCTCGCCCAGGAACTCGTAGCGCGACAGCACCTGCGTATCGATCTGCCCGCTGGCGGCGAGGATGCCCAGCGCGATGGCCAGATCGAAGCGGCCGCCTTCCTTGGGCAGGTCGGCCGGGGCCAGATTGATGGTGATGCGCCGCTGCGGAAACTCGAATTGCGAACAGACGATGGCCGCACGCACCCGGTCGCGCGATTCGCGCACGGCGGTTTCCGGCAGGCCCACCATCTGGGTGTGTGGCAGGCCGCCGGAGAGCAGTACTTCAATGCGGACGGCAGGCGCGTTGACGCCTGCGCGGGCACGGCTGTGGACCAGCGCCAGGCTCATGCGGTTACCGGGGTTGCTTGGGATGGGGGCGATGATGGCGGCTGCGCGCCGCCCGGTATGTAGGCGATCACACCGGCGTGGCGTGGGGCTTCTGCGGTCGCGGGCGTTCATGCGCTGCCGCTAGACTGGTGGCCCCCCGTGCACCGCCCGAACGTTGAACCTGATGGATATGCCCCACCGCCCCAGCCCGGTCCACCTCATCGCCATCGACATGGATGGCACCCTGCTCAACCCGGCCCACAAGCTCACGCCGCGGGTGAAGCAGGCCATTGCCGCGGCCCGCGCGCAGGGCGTGCGGGTGGTGCTGGCCAGTGGCCGGCCGGTGTCGGGACTGGCGCCGTTCCTGGGCGAGCTGGGCATCGAGGGCGACTCCGAGTTCTGCATCGCCTGCAACGGTGCGGTGGTGGAAAACATCGGCACGGGCCAGCGCGTGGTCGAGTACCCGCTGAGCTTGGAGGACTTCCTGTTCTGCGAACGCATCGCGCGCGATCTGGGCATCCACTTCCAGGCGCTCGATGGCCGGCGCATGTACACGCCCAACCAGGACATCAGCATCTACACGGTGGCCGATTCGCACCTGTCGCACGTGCCGCTGTCGTACCGGCGGGTGGAGGACATGGAGCCGGACATGCAGTTCATCAAGCTGATGATGATCGACGAGCCGCACGTGCTGGATGCGGCAATTACCCGCCTGCCATCGGAACTGACCGATCGTTTCGCGGTGCTCAAGAGTGCGCCGTTCTTTCTGGAGGTGTTCGACCACCGGGCGGGCAAGGGCGCCAGCCTGCAGAAGCTGGCCGGGCACCTCGGCGTGGACGCGGCCAACGTGATGGCGCTGGGCGACCAGGAAAACGACCTGACCATGCTGCAGTTCGCCGGCACCAGCGTGGCGATGGGCAACGCGATCGAGGTAGTGAAGCAGACTGCGCGGTTCGAGACGGCGAGCAATGCCGAGGATGGCGTGGCGCTGGCAATCGAGCAGTTCGTGCTGCGGGGCAGGTAAGCGGCGCTGACAGGCAGGTGGCGCGTTACGCTTGCCCGTCGGACGATTCGGTGGGCGTGGACGCTCCGGCGCCGGCCGGGGCCTGTCTGCTCCGGGGCAGCGACAACGGCACGAACAGCATCAGCGCGAAGAGTGCCAGGCTGGGCAGGGTGAAGACCACGATCTGGCCCGTGCCGGGGCCGGTGCCCAGGCCGAGCAGGCCCAGGCCAAGCAGTTCCAGCTCGCTGAGCGAGGTCAGGTTGTACGCCAGCACGGGAATCACCGTCACGAACGGAACCGGCAGCACGCCGTGGCCGGCCGCGATGAGGGTGGGGGCGAGCAGGGCAACCAGCGCAGCGAAAATGATGCGATAGACCTGCCGCGCACGCACGTGGTCGGTGCGGATGGTGCGCATCAGGCACAGCGCCAGGGCCACCGCCGCGACGCTGGCGCCGGCAATGACCAGCATGTGTGAACCTTGATCAGACATCGACATCCTTTTCGAAAGCTGCAGACTGGCCCCCGACGCCGGCGGCCGTGCTCATCCAGCCGGCGTATCGTTCCCGCGCGCTTCCAGCTCGGCCACGGTCTTCTCCAACGCCTCCAGCTTCTCGCGGGTCTTGAGCAGCACCGCGCGCTGTACGTCGAATTCTTCGCGGGTGACCAGGTCCAGCTTGCCCAGCCCGGCCTGCAGGGCGCTCTTGAACGTGGCCTGGAGCTCTTCGCGCGATTGGCGCAGGCCCGGCGGGACCATGTCGCTCAGGCGGCGGGCCAGGTCGTCGAGGTGGTTGAGGTCGATCATGCTGTGCTCCGCAGGGTATACGCCAAGGATAATCCGCGCGGGCGCTGCCGGCACGGGCCGCGTGCATCGCGTTCACCGGGGGACAGGCGTTATCCTCCACCCCGGGATACAGGAGCCAAGCAGATGAAGATGGTCATGGCGGTGCTCAAGCCGTTCAAGCTCGACGATGTGCGCGAAGCGCTGGCCGAGCGCGGCGTCACCGGGATCACGGTCACCGAGGTCAAGGGCTTCGGGCGGCAGAAGGGCCATACCGAGCTGTACCGCGGCGCGGAGTACGTGGTCGACTTCCTGCCCAAGGTGAAGATCGAGGTGGCCGTCACCGATGGCCAGGTCGAGGAAGTGGTGGAGGCCATCGTCAAGGCGGCCGGTACCGGCAAGATCGGCGATGGCAAGGTGTTCGTGTACGACCTGGGCAGCGTGGTGCGCATCCGCACCGGCGAACTGGACGCCGACGCGCTCTGAGCGCGCCGGCCGGCCATGCTCAGGCGTGGCCCTTGAACCAGCGGTAGAAGCGCTTCCAGCCCACGCGAATGGCGGCCACCCAGCGAGGGTCGGCCACCTGGGCAGCTTCGGAGGCACTGGGGCGTTCGCCGGTCAGGCGCTGGCGCATCTTGAGCAGGTTCTTCATGTCGCTGCGGCGCAACTGGCGCGAGACCGGGTGCACCGGCAGCCAGCGCGGGCTGCGCCAGGCCGAGGTGAAGTCCACCAGCACCGGTACCCCGCCGCTGACCATCACATTGGTGCCGTGCAGGTCGTTGTGGGTGATGCCGGCCGCGTGCAGGCGGGTCAGCGCGTATTGCAGCTGCTCGAACACGTCCACGCCCACCGACTGGGCCGCGCTCAGGGTCTGCCCGGGGATGAACTCCATGCCCAGGGCCAGGCCACCAATGGTGCCGAGCAGGGCGGGGGCGTGCTTCCAGCCGCTCAGGCGCTGCAGGATGCGCGCCTCACGCCGCACCAGCAGGCGCGCGATCGGCGAGAGCGGGGTGCCGCGGTAGCGGGTGTAGTCCTTGACCACCGCAGGCTGGCCATTGAGGCAGGTGCGGTAGACGTCAGGTTCGAGGAGGCGTTCGCCGCGCTTGAGCAGCTCGGCGGGGGCGGTGTCATCGACACACGAAGCAACGATTGTGTTCATAGGGGTCTGTGCGACCCGGCGGTCGGCGCAAAGCGTCAGGCGTACCGGTGCTGCTGATAGGGGCAAGTACTAAGATTTCGTTAATTTTAGTACTCGCCGGTACACCAATCCAGCGCTTGTCGGAGAAATGTCGTAGCCGGACGTGGAACAGTTCGTCATGTCGAATCGGACAATCCCGTCTCACTCGTGGGTATTTCGTTGAAAATCAGCCGCTTGCCCGCGCAGCCTGTGTGCGTGCGGTCGGTGCAGGCCAGCGGTGGGTCCGCCACCACCGGGCCGGGACCGCTCGGCGAGCGTCCTGGAGGCCACGCCCGGAGACGGCAGGCGGCTGAACATGACCGGCCCGCCGCTTGACCCCGGCGCACCCGCTGCCGACCATACGCCGTTGATTGCGACATTGGCGGCCGCCCCTCCCCGGCACGTCCCCGCCCCCTGCCGCCGTACCGGTGCCGGCTTCCGCCGCGCATCACCCCCACCATTTTCGGGTCCGGCCATGCCGGAGGAAGACTGATGATCAAGATCGTGCTGGCAGTGCTGTTCGTCGCCTGCGTGCTGTACATCCATTACCGCGGCAAGGTGCGCGCGCGCTGGTCGCGCCAGCTTCTGGACCACTCCAGCTTCATGGCCCCGATCAACGTGATCATGTACGCGTTCTCGAAGGTGCCGACCACGCCGTTCCTGGACCCGGGCAAGGAGTTCCCGCAGCTGGAGCCGCTGCGCCAGAACTGGCAGATGATCCGCGACGAAGCGCTGGCACTGCGCGATGCGGACAAGATCGCCGCCTCCAGCACGTTCAACGACGCCGGCTTCAATTCGTTCTTCCGCCGTGGCTGGAAGCGCTTCTACCTGAAGTGGTACGGCCCCTCGCACCCGTCGGCCAAGGCACTGTGCCCGAAGACCACCGCGCTGCTGGAATCGCTGCCGGACGTGCGCGCGGCGATGTTCGCCCAGTTGCCCTCGGGCAGCGAGCTGCGTCCGCATCGCGATCCGTTCGCCGGCTCGCTGCGCCTGCACCTGGGCCTGACCACGCCCAACGACGATGGCTGCTACATCGTCGTGGACGGCGTGAAGAAGAGCTGGCGCGATGGCGAGTGGATGATGTTCGACGAGACCTACATCCACCATGCGCACAACGAGACGCCCGATGACCGGGTGATCCTGTTCTGCGACATCGCCCGCCCGCTGCGCTTCGGCCTGCCGGGGCTGTTCAACCGCGCGGTGGCCTCCACGCTGCTGGCCGGTGGCGCCTCGCCGAACCTGCCGGGCGACCCCACCGGTGGCGTCAACAAGGCCTTCGGCAGCGTCTACAAGGTGCGCCTGAAGGCCAAGGCACTGCGCGAGCGCAGCGTGGTCGCCTACCAGCTGATCAAGTGGGGCCTGGTGGTGGCGGTGATCGCCGGCATCTGGGCGATCTGAGGCCTTGGGTTCATGGGGTTGCCGGCCAGCGGCCGGCACTACCGGAAACGCAAAAAACCCGCGCTGTTGCCAGCGCGGGTTTTTTGTTTGTCCGCCTGCATCGCGGTTTCAGGGCGCACCGACCAATGGTCGGTGCCTACCTCTTCAACGCCGGCCCCCAACGATCAACGCGGGGCCCGAAGCCAACCGGTAGAGCCGACCGTTGGTCGGCTGGCCGCGGCAACAATCGGCTCCAGCGCTCGGCGCTTCAGCCCTCCAGGGCAGAAGCCACGAACGGCGGGGTCACCAGCACGCCGGTGTGCAGCGCGGCGGTGTAGTACAGCGTGTCGAACGACTTGGCCGCCGAGTCGGCCTGGCGGAAGTCGAAGCTGCTCTCGCCCTTGCGCGCCAGGGTCACGCTCCACCAGCCGGTCGGGTAGCACGGCTGCGGGAACGGCAGGGTCTTGAACGAACCGAAGCCGGCCTTGCCCATCTCGGTGCGCATTTCGTTGATCAGGTCCAGCTGCATCAGCGGCGACTCGGACTGCTGCACCAGGATGCCGTCGTCCTTGAGCGCCTTGAAGCAGCTCTCGTAGAAGGCCTTGTTGAACAGGCCTTCGCCCGGGCCGACCGGGTCGGTGGAATCCACGATCACCACGTCCACGCTGCCGGCCGGGCAGTTGGCCATGTAGGCCACGCCGTCGTCGAACATCAGCTCGGCGCGCGGGTCATCGTTGGAATCGCACAGTTCCGGGAAGTGCTTGCGGGCCATCACGGTGACCTGCTCGTCGATGTCGCACTGGGTCACGCTCTCCACGCCCGGGTGCTTGAGCACTTCGCGCAGGGTGCCGCAGTCGCCACCGCCGATGATCACCACGCGCTTGGGCGCGGCATGGGTGAACAGCACCGGGTGGCTGATCATCTCGTGGTAGAAGAAATTGTCCTTGCTGGTCAGCATGATGGCGCCATCGATGGTCATCAGGTTGCCCCAGTCGGTGGTCGCGAAGATCTCGATCTTCTGGAACGGCGACTGCACTTCGTCCAGCTTGCCCTTCAGGCGGTAGCCGATGGCCGAGCCGGTGCGCTCGAAGTGCTCGATGTACCAGTTGTTGTTGTCAGTCATGGAGAAACGGTCCTGTTCGGGGTGTTGGAGCCGGGCGGGCGGCGGGGGCCGCGTGGCACTAGCCACATCCGGACGGGTCGGCCCGTTCAGGTTTGAGGCCTGACCACGGGCGCGGGCGCGCATGATAACGGAGCTGTCGCCATATAGGCGTTATCATGCACCCCCTTTTTTACCAACCAGGCCCACTGAAATGACCGATTGGTCCCTCGACCAAGCCCGCAAGACCTACTCGATTCCGCATTGGGCGGATGGTTACTTCGACGTGGATCAGGCGGGGCACATGGTGGTGAGACCGACAGGCCAGGACGGCCCGGTGGTGTCCTTGCCGACCATCGTCGATGCCGCCCGCGAGGCCGGCGCCAAGCTGCCGCTGCTGGTGCGCTTCCCGGACATCCTGGGCCAGCGGCTGGGCAAGCTGCAGGCCGCCTTCGCCCAGGCCCAGGCCGATTGGGACTACCCGGGCGGCTACACCGCCGTGTACCCGATCAAGGTCAACCAGCACCGCGGCGTGGCCGGCACCCTGGCCAGCCACCACGGCGAGGGCTTCGGCCTGGAAGCGGGCAGCAAGCCCGAGCTGATGGCTGTGCTGGCGCTGTCGCGCCCGGGCGGGCTGATCGTCTGCAACGGCTACAAGGACCGCGAGTACATCCGCCTGGCCCTGATCGGCCGCAAGCTGGGCCTGCAGACCTTCATCGTCATCGAGAAGCCCTCCGAGCTGAAGCTGGTGCTGGAAGAATCCAAGGCACTGGACGTCAAGCCGGGCCTGGGCGTGCGCATGCGCCTGGCCTCGCTGGGCGCGGGCAAGTGGCAGAACAGCGGTGGCGACAAGGCCAAGTTCGGTCTGTCCCCGCGCCAGCTGCTGGACCTGTGGAAGTCGCTGCGTGATACCGAATATGCCGACTGCCTGAGCCTGCTGCATTTCCACATGGGCTCGCAGATTTCCAACGTGCGCGACATCGCCAACGGCATGCGCGAGGCCACCCGTTACTTCGTGGAACTCTCGCGCCTGGGCGCGAAGATCACCCACGTGGACGTGGGCGGCGGGCTGGGCGTGGATTATGAAGGCACCCGTTCGCGCAGCTTCTGCTCGATCAACTACGGCCTGAACTCCTACGCCAGCAACATCGTGCAGCCGCTGGCCAACGCCTGCGAAGAGCATGGCCTGACCCCGCCGCGCATCGTCACCGAATGCGGCCGGGCGATGACCGCGCACCACGCGGTGCTGATCGCCAACGTTTCCGAGGTGGAAGAGGCGCAGGAAGGCCGCGTCCCGGACCAGCACGACGACGAGCCGGCGGCGATCCGCCACCTGCGCGAGATCCACGACGAACTGGACGTGCGCCCGGCGGTGGAGCTGTTCCAGGAAGCGCAGCACTTCCATGCCGAGGGCCTGTCCAGCTACGCGCTGGGCCAGATCGACCTGCCGCAGCGGGCGCGTATCGACGACCTGTTCTACGCCATCGCCCACGCGGTGCGTGCGCGCCTGAGCTACGACGAAAAGAGCCATCGCCCGGCCCTGGACGAGCTGAACGAGCGCCTGGTGGACAAGTATTTCGTCAACTTCAGCGTGTTTGAGTCGATTCCCGATGCGTGGGCGATCGACCAGGTGTTCCCGATCTTGCCGATCGAGCGCCTGGACGAGCAGCCGCAGCGCCGCGGCATCATCGCCGACATGACCTGCGATTCGGATGGCATGGTCAAGACCTACGTCGAGAACGAAAGCCTGGACAGCTCGTTGCCGCTGCATGCGCTGAAGTCCGGCGAGAGCTATCGGATCGGCTTCTTCATGGTGGGGGCGTACCAGGAAATCCTCGGCGACATCCACAACCTGTTCGGCGATACCGACGCGGTGGAAGTGCTGGCCGATGCCGATGGTTACGCCATCACCCAGCAGCGTCGCGGCGACACCACCGATGTGATGCTCGATTACGTGGGCTACAGCCTGGCCGACCTGCGCGCCAGCTACGCCGCACGCGTGGCGGCGGCCGATCTCAGCCCGGAACGCGCGCAGGAACTGTCCGACGCGCTGGAAGCGGGCCTGACCGGGTACACCTACCTGTCCGACGAGCCGCTGGCGTGATGCAGCGGCGGGGTGTGGCGACGTTCGGTCGCCACACGTTGCCTGCCGGGACCTGGCCTGCGATGCCGCGCATGCCGCGGCACGCCCCGGCATGAGCGCGCGGGCGATCGTCCATCTGGTCCTGCACGCGGCCGTGCCCGCGTTGCTGGCGTGGATGTTCTGGCGCAAGCGTTTCCTGTCGGCGTGGGCGCTGTTGCTGCTCGGCTGGATCATCGACCTGGACCACCTGCTGGCCGATCCGATCTACGCCCCCAACCGCTGCAGCATCGGCTTCCACCCGCTGCACACCGCGCCCGCGATCGCGGTGTATGCGGGGCTGTGCGTACCGAAGAAGACGCGCCTGTTCGGGATCGGGCTGATGATCCACATCGTGCTCGACGCCATTGATTGCTGGTGGATGCACCAGGCCCGTTGAAACCCCGACGACCCGCGCACCCCGGGTGCAATCCACCTGCGCTCGTAGCGC
>DJBL01000037.1 GCA_002435595.1 Stenotrophomonas maltophilia | reverse complement strand
CGGTGGCCTATCCAGGCATGGTCTGGATCTACGCGGTTGGCCGGGCGGTCAGTGACCGATCCAGACATTCCCGGGATCGACCACTGACCAATGACCACAGCCCACACACCGAAGCCGACCGCCGAAGCCGCGATCTCCGGTAGTGCCACGCCATGCGTGGCAGGCCAGACAATGACGAAGATGAGCGTGGCAGGCCAGACAATGACGAAGAGGAACGTGGCAGGCCAGACAACGCCGAAGCCTAGTAATACCCCGCCATGTTCAGGAAGAACCCCTTCTGGTCATACCGCAACTCGGTCATGTCATCACTGAACTCGGTGAAGTTGTACCCCACCCCGACCTTGAAGTTCTCGCCCACGCGGCGGTCCACGCCGAGCAGCCAGCCCTTGCGCACGCCGCCATCGCGCACCTTCAGCCAGCGGTGTTCGGCCAGGCCTTCCCATTTCTCGAACAGGCGATAACGCAGCTGCAGCGCGGCAAAGTCGGCGCGGCTGTCCAGCCAGGCACCTTCGCCGCGGCCGGTGCGATAGTCGCCCCAGCGTGAGGCCAGCTTGCCGGCCAGCTCCCAGCGCGCGCCAAACTGGCGGATGCCTTCCAGCGAGAGCACCTGCGAGCGCTGGTCGTAGAGGTTGCCGCCCTCCTGGCCCAGCGAGGCCACGTCGTAGAGATAGGTGAATTTGCCGAAGCCCGCCCAACGGGTGTTGTCGTGCGGTCGCCAGGCAAAGCCGACGTTGGTCTCCACCAGCTTGGCATCGGCCACCGGATTGATGCGGTCGTCGGTGTCGGCATAGTTGGCGCGCAGCGCGAAGCGCCAATCTTCGTTGAGCTTGTACAGCAGGCGGTTGGTGGTCACCCACTGTTCGCGTTGTTCGGCGCCGCTGTCGCGGCGGTACTCCAGCTTGCTGCTCCACTGGGCCAGTGCATCGGTGCGGCCACCGCTGACGCTGTAGGCGCGGCGGTCGATGCGGCCCGCCGTGGAGTCCAGCTCGCCATCCATGACGGTGAAGCCCAGGTTCCAGCCCTGCGCGGGATAGAAGTCCATGCCGAAGGTGTGCACCAGGCCGGCGCTGTCCTGGCGCCGATCCTTGAGGTACTGGCTTTCGTTGTAGACGTTGACCTGGTTGCTCAGGCGCCAGCGCTGGCCCAGCGTCCAGCCGCTCTGCAGGCCGGTGTCGAACAGCGGATCGGTGCCGGTGCGATCGGTGCTGTAGCTGTAACTGCCGTACAGGCTGTGGTCCGGTGCCATGCGGTACTCGGCATCCACCTTGGCGCCGTGGCCGCGGCTGCCACCGCTGAGCTCGGCCCCCACGCTGCTGCGGTCGCCGAACAGATAACGCGCACCGAGGGTGAGCAGGTCGTTGTTCTCATATGCACCGCCGTCATCGTCCAGCGTGACCTGGCCGGTGCCGTACAGCTCCCACGAGGCGCCGAAGCGCTGCCGATAGCCGATCGCCGCGAGCAGCGCGGAGACGTCCTGCAGGGTCTGTTCCTCGCGCACGCGGCGCAGCTCGCCACTGAGCTGGCCATCGTTGCCCAACCGCCACTCGGCGGTGAGCTGGCTCTGTTCCAGGGCCAGGTCGCCCTGCTCGGTGCGGGTGTGGCGGCCGTACAGGCTGAGATCGTCGCTGAGGTAGCCGAGGAACTCCGCGCCGTATTCCTGGATGGGCTGGCCGGTGTCCTGGCGGGCCACCGAGAAGCCGGCATCGACGTCGCGCCACCACGCGCCCAGGCTCCAGTCGCGACGGGTCCAGCCGAGTTCGCGCAGGTTGGCGCGCGCCTCCACCGCACTGGCCGTGCCCGAGCGCCGGCCTTCGTAGGGGTTGCGACGGATGAAGCTCAGGCCGCCATTGTCCGAATAGAACACCGGGGCGGCGGTGGCGTCGGTGCGGGTCTGTTCGAGCTTGAGGTAGGTACCGCGGCCGGCCTGCAGGGTGAGGTCGGCGCCCTTGAGGGTGTAGTTTTCGCCGCTGCGGTTTTCGTCGATCCAGGTGCCGCCGATCGCCACGTGGTCACCGATCCACTGGCGGCCGCGCGCACCGTAGGTGACATCGTCGCTGCTGAAGCCCAGCGGCACGTACTCATAGTCCACCAGCAGCAGCTGGTCGTAACCGTCCAGCGGCATGTCGCGGGTAATGCTGCGCACGTTCTCGCGGGTGAGCTGGGCCAGTGGGCGGGTCAGGATCAGCCGGCCCTGCAGGTTGTCGATCTCGTAGTCCACGCCCTCCTGCAGGGTGGCCCGGGTTTCGGTGCGGCCGGTGGTGCGGTCGCGCACTTCCAGCACCACCTGCTCCGAGCCGGGCAGCACGTCGGTGTGGCGCAGGTAGTAGAGGCTGCCGCCGGTGCCGAGGAACTCGCTGTGGCCCGGCGCCGATTGTGCTTCAGAGCCGAACAGCTTCAACTGCGAGCGCGCATCGCCCAGCGGCGTGGCCGCCAGCGAGCGCCAGTTCAACGCGCCGCCGTACAACGAGCGCACGTACTGGCCGTACTCGGTGCCGGTGATGCCGGTGGCGTAGTTGCCCCACAGGGCCTGGCTCTGGTCCCAGTCCACGCGCAGGTACAGCCGGCCCTGGGTATCCACGTCGCGGTAGGTGGTGGAGTCATCGCCGTACACCGGGTAGTACAGGTCCGGGTCGAGGCGGCGGAACACGTCCTGCGCATCGGCTTCGGAGAAGTCGCGGAACAGGTACTTCAGCTCGCGGTCCTGGGTGTCGGCCTGGGCGGTGACCAGGTATTTGCCGCGCATCTTGCCCTTGAGATAGAACGCCAGCCGCCCTTCGCTGAGGAAGCCGTCGGTGTCGCGGTCGTCGGCGGCCAGCGGCTGCACGTTGCCGCTGGCGCTGTTGCTGGACACGGTCACATCGGCGATGGCCACCAGAAACAGGTAGCGGCCGGTGACATCCACGTCGAGCTGGCGCTGCGCCGAAGGCGCATCGCGCGACTCCACGCTGACCTGGTACCGATGCTGGCCGACCGGCTCGAGGAACTCGGCGGCGAACTTCTGCTCCAGGTCCACCGGGAAATCCTGGCCGTTGATGCGCACGCGGCTGTTGGGCTCCAGGTTGCGCCCGTACAGGCGCACGCGGGAACCGTGGATGGGGATGTTCTGCAGGCGCAGCGTGCTCTGGCCGTAGATGCTGTTGCTGACCTGCAGGTCCTGCGCGCTGTCGCCATCCAGCGCCTGGCCGAGGGTCTTCTGCACGTTCTCGCGGGTGACCTGCAGCCCACGGTCGAAGTCGGCCGGGGTGACCAGCTGGATGCGCTGGAGGCGGGTTTCGTCGAACGCGCCACCGGCATCGTAGGCACGGGCGACGTAGATCAGGTCATCGCCGGTGCGCAGCTTGATGTCGCCCGGCAGCTCGCCGTTCCACTCGGCATCCCCCACGTAACCCACCGGCAGGTCGATGCGCGCCAGCGGGGTCACCAGATCGGTGTCGGTGCCGCGATACAGGGTGACCTCCAGCTTCTGGATGAAGGAGGCGTAGTTGTTGTAGCTGTGGAAGCGCAGCGGGCGGGTCACCCGGCCGTTCTCGAACGGCACGGTGGCAGCGGCCTGCACGCTCAGGCTGGGCGGCACCATGCTGGGATCTTCGGTGGCCCATACCACGCCACCGTTGGGCAGCTCGGCCATGAACTGCCCCCCCGCTGCGGCGACGTTGGCGCTGGCGGCCGGCGTGGCCGGCACCGCGTTGGCCGCTCGCGGATCGGTGCGGCCGGTCAACGGCAGCGGCGCGGTATCGGTGTCGTCGTCGATGCGCAGCAGCAGGCCCTCATCGCTGCGGCAACTGTCGGCCTCGCAGCGCACCGGCGCCGGTGCGTCAGCCGGCGCGGGCTGCTGGGCGGCGCCCGGGGCAGCGATCAGCAGCAGGGCCAGGCCCAGGCCGACCCTGCGGTGGCGGAGCGGCGTGGTGGTCGGGGCAATGGTCGGGCTCAGGGTGTTCTCCATGTCAGCGCCCCTCCCTGCTGCGGTCGGTGCCAGGCGGCACGGGAGGTGTGTCCAGCGGCAGGCGGTGCAGCACGCTGCCGTCGCCGGCCACCACCTCGATGTGGCTTGCCGCGGCCACGGCCGCGGGCAGGCGTGTCGCCAGTGCGGCCTGCACGGCCTGCGCGCGTTGCCGTGCCAGCGCGTCCTGACCGGGCGCGGCGGTGAGCAGCAGGCGCCCGCCGCCACGTGCGATCAGCGCCTGGGCGGCCTTGTCCAGCACCGGCCCGCGGTCGGCCTGCAGGCCTGCACTGCCCGGGGCGAAGAGCGCCTGGCCAAGTTCGATCCGCGCCGGCCGCGATGGCAGGGCCGGGCCCGCTGTGGCGCCGCCGAGCGCACCCTCGGGCAGGCGCACGCCGAAGTCGAAGCGTGCCGGCAGCCCGGGCGTGATGCGCCGGACCAGGGGGTTGGGCGTGGTGAACACCGCACCGCCGGGCAAGGTGGCCGGATCGACCTTGAGGATGAAGTTGCGCCCGCGCGCCTGGCCGCCGGGGATGCCGACCAGGTGGTAGCGGCCGAACGCGTCGGTCTCCATCAGCAGGCCTTCCACCGCCGCCACGCGCACGCCGGGAATGCCACGCTCGCCCTCGTCCTGGATGCCGTTGCCGTTGCGGTCGTCGAACACGCTGCCCAGGATCAGGCTCTCATCCAGCAGCGGGTCGGTGGTGACATCCACCTCGGCCGAGGCGACGTTGCCGATGGTGCGGTTTTCACCATCGATGGCGGTGATGCGGTTGGTATGCACGCCGGTACCCGTGCCGGCGCCCACCCGCAGGTAGTACACCAGCGTGGCGCGCTCGCCGACGGCCACGTCGATGCCGTCGATGCGCAGCGGCTGCACGCCGCTGGTGCGGGCATCGTTGTCGGCATCCTGTACCGCGAAACCAGCGCGCACGAAGGTGAAGCCCGGCGGCAGCGTATCCAGCAGCGTGGCCCCGTTGGCATCGACCTCGCCGACGTTGTCGATGGTGACGGTGTAGCGCACCAGGTCGCCGATCTGCGCGCTGCGCCTGGCGGCCACCTTGGTCAGGCGCAGCACGGCCTGCTGGCCGGCCACGGTGACGGCCACGTTGGCCTCGGCACACAACGGCACCGGGATCGAGACATCACACACGCGGTAGCGGAAGCTGTCGGTGCCGGCGAAGTTGGCGGCCGGGGTATAGGTGCACTGGCCGTTGGCGCACGCCACGCTGCCGTGGGTGGGCGCGGTGGCCACCTGCAGCGAGGCCGGGTCCAGCGGTGCGGTGCGGGCGCTGTCGTTGCCGAGCACGTCGATCCGCAGCGGCGCGCTGGACGGGGCGGTCACCGCATCGTCGACCAGGGTGAGCACGTTCGGCTCGATGGTGATGGTGACCGTGGCCGAGGCGCACATGGCCGGGTCGGCGATATCGCAGACCTGGTAGTCGAAGCTCTGCACGCCGGAGAAATTGGTCAGTGCGGCAAAGCGGATGCGTGCACGCGGCAGCACCGTGGCCGTGCCATACGGCGGCGGCGCGCTGATGGTGACGGTGACGGTGGCCGGATCGATCGGGGTGCCATTGACGCGATCGTTGCCAAGCACGTCGATCTCGATCACGCCATCCTGCGGCAGGTTCACCTGGTCGTCTTCGGCATCCACGCCGGGGGCGACGGCGATGACGGTCACGCTCAGCGTGCCGGTATCGCAGACGGTGGGCTGGTTGAGCAGGCAGATCGTGTAGGTGGTGCTGTAGGTGCCCGGGGCCAGCCCCGCCGCCACGTCCACCCAGCCATCGGCACTGAAGCCCAGCGCAGCGGTGGCCACGGGCGCGAAGCTCACCTGGGCCGGATCCAGCGGCGCGGTGTTGAACGTATCGTTGGTGAACACATTCAACAGGCGCGTGCGCCCGGTCGGCCCGACCGGGCCGCCGCTGTCGTCCACGGCCAGCAGTGCGCCCACCGCCCCCTGCACGCGTACGGTGGCCAGCGCGGTGGTGCAGTTGGTGGGCACGCCGTTCTCGCACAGCTGGTAGGCCAGCTGCACCTGGCCCGGCTGGACGCCCGCGGCGACCATGATCTGGCCCTGGTTGTTCATGGTGTAGCCCGGCGTGCTGCCGGTGAGGCTGGCCACCACGCTGCCGACCGGCGGCGGCGACACGTTGTTGTAGCTGTCGTTGTCCAGCACCGAGCGGGCGATGGTGCCGCCCACCGACGGATCCACCGGCGTGCTGGTGAAGTCGTCGTTGACCGCCAGCACCACGTTGGCCGAACCGGACAGGGTCAGGCTGACGCTGGCATCGCCGCACTGCGCGCTGTATGGCGCCGGCAGGCACACCCGATAGGTGAAGCTGACCGGCCCGCTGCTGCCCGACGGCGGGGTGTAGATGAAGCTGCCATCGGCGTTGAAGGCCAGGCCGGCAACCGCGCCGCTGGTGAGGGTATGCAGCGCCCCGGGCGGGGTGCTGTCGTTGCCGGCCACGTTGCCGGTGATGGGCTGGCCAGCGGTGCCGGTGTAGCTGTCGTTCTGCGGTGCCGGCGTGATCACCACGGTCACGCCGGCGGTGGCGCAGTTGGCCGGCGCGGCCGCTTCGCAGACCTGGTAGGTGATCGGGGTGGCGCCGGAGGCCGTGCCGGTGCCGACGCTGATCGTGCCGTCAGGCTGGAGGGTGATCCCGGCCGGCGCACCGACTAGGCTCAGGATCACATCGGCCGGCGCGGGCGGGCTCACGCCGTTGAGGCGGTCGTTGGCCAGCACGCTGGTGGACGAGCTGCCACCGGGCAGCACGTCGGTGAGCACGTCATCGCCGGCCACCAGGGTGCCGTTGTTGATGTTGATGGTCACCGTGGCGGTGCCGCAGCTGGCGGCATACGGCGCCGGCAGGCACGCCTGGTAGGTGAAGCCGACCGGGCTGGGGGTGCCCGGCGGCGGCGTGTAAGTGAACGCACCGGTGCCGGCCAGCGACAGGCCGGGGGGCGTGGTGCCCTGCACGCTGTACAGCGCGGCGACGGGCATGTTGTCGTTGCTGGCCACGCTGTTGCTCAGGGTCTGGCCCACCGGCACCGAGAACGCGTCGTTCTGCGGCGCCGGGCTCACCACCACGGTGACGCTGGCGGTATCGCAGTTGGCCGGCGCGGCGGCCTCGCAGATCTGGTAGGTGATGGCGGTGGCACCGGAGGTCACCCCGGTGGGCACGCTGATCCTGCCATCGGTACCGATGCTGAAGCCGGCCGGCGCGCCGACCAGGCTCAGCAGCACGTCAACGGCGGCCGGCGGGGAGACCCCGTTGAGGCTGTCGTTGGCCAGCACGCTGGCTGTCGAGGTGCTGCCCGGGGCGACGCCGGTGAAGGTGTCATCGCCGGCCACGAGCTGGCCGTTGTTGATGTTGATGGTGACGATCGCCCGGCCACACAGGCTGGCGTCGGGGGCCGGCAGGCAGACCTGGTAGGCCACGCTGAGCGGCCCGGTGACTCCGACCGCGGGGGTATAGCTGAAGCTGCCATCGGGGTTGAACAGCAGCCCGGTCGGCGCGGTGTCCTGCAGGGTGTAAAGCGCACCGGGCGGGGTGGCGTCGTTGGTCGCCACGGTGTTGGCCAGGGTCTGCCCGGCCTGCACGGCGAAGGCGTCGTTCTGCGGTGCCGGCGTCACCACGACGGTGACACGGGCGGTGTCGCAGTTGGCTGGCGCGGCCGCTTCGCAGACCTGGTAGGTGATCGTGGTCGAGCCCGAGCCCACGCCGCTGCCCACGCTGATCGTGCCATCGGGGTTGAGGGTGAAGCCGCCCGGTGCACCGACCAGGCTCAGGATCACATCGGCGGCCGCCGGCGGCGACACGCCATTGAGGCTGTCATTGGCCAGCACGCTGGTGCCCGTGGTCGCGCCCGCCAGCACGCCGACCAGGCTGTCATCGCCCGCGCTCAACGTGCCGTTGTTGATGTTCAAGGTGACGACCGCGGTGGCGCACAGACTGTTGTTCGGTGCGGGCAGGCAGGTCTGGTAGGTGAAGCCCACCGGCGAGACCGCGCCGACCGGCGGGGTGTAGAGGAAGCTGCCATCGGGATTGAAGCTCAGCCCTGGCGGCGGCGTGCCCTGCACGGCCCAGCTCGCCCCGGCCGGCATGCCGTCATTGCTGGCCACGCTGTTGCTCAGCGTCTGCCCGGCCTGCACCGAGAACGCGTCGTCCTGCGGGGTCGGGCTGACAATGACGGTAACGCTGGCGGTGGCGCAGTTGCCTGGCGCGGCGGCTTCGCAGACCTGGTAGGTCAACGTGGTCGGCCCCGCGCTGACGCCCACAGCCACCGATACCGTGCCTGTGGGCGTGATCGCAAAGCCTGCCGGTGCGCCGACCAGGGTGAGCAGCACGTTGGCCGCCGCCGGCGGCGACACCCCGTTGAGGCTGTCGTTGGCCAGCACGCTGGCCGCCGAGGTGGTGCCCGGTGCGACGCCGCTGAGCGTGTCGTTGCCGGCCAGCAGCGTGCCGGTGGCGATGTTGAGGGTGACGCTGGCGGGGGCGCACAAGGCGTTCGGTGCGGGCAGGCAGGCCTGGTAGACGAAGGTCAGCGGGCTGGGCGTGCCGGGCAGCGGGGCGTAGGTGAACGACCCGTCGGCGTTGAAGGTCAGCCCCGCTGGCGGGGTGCCCTGCACGGTGAAGGTCGACCCCGCCGGCAGGTTGTCGTTGCTCGCCACGCTGTTGCTCAAACTATGCCCGGCCTGCACCGAGAAGGCGTCGTCCTGCGGCGAGGGGCTGACGATGACGGTGATGCTGGCGGTATCGCAGTTGGTCGGCGCGGCCGCTTCGCAGATCTGGTAGGTGAGCGTGCTGGTGCCCGATGTCACGGTGCCGCCCACGCTCAGGGTGCCGTCCGGATTGAGGGTGTAACCGGCCGGCGCACCGACCAGGGTCAGTACCACGCTGGCCGGCAGCGGCGGGCTCACCGCATCGAGCGTGTCGTTGGCCAGCACGCTGATGCTGGTGGTGCCGCCGGCGGCGACCCCGCTGAGGCTGTCGTCCACCGCCACCAGCGTGCCGGTGTTGATGTTGAGGGTGACGCTGGCGGTGTCGCACAGCGCGGCGTTCGGCGCGGACAGGCACGCCTGGTAGGTAAAGACCACCGGGCCGACGGTGCCGATCGGCGGGGTATAGGTGAAGGTGCCGTTGGCGTTGAAGGTCAGCCCGGCCGGTGTGGCGCCCTGCACCGCCCAGACCGCGCCTGCCGGCAGGTTGTCGTTGGCGGCCACGTTGCCGTTGCTGATCGAGCCGCCGGCCTGCACCGCGTACGCATCGTCCTGCGCGACCGGGGTGATCACCAGCGACACCGTGGCGGTATCGCAGTTGGACGGTACGGCGGTTTCGCAGATCTGGTAGGTCAGCGTGGCCGGACCGGCGGTGACCGCCACCGGCACGCTGATCGTGCCGTCGGCGGCGATTCCGTAACCGGCGGGCGCACCCACCAGGCTCAGCTGCACGCTGCCCGCGGCAGGTGGGCTGGTGCTGTTGAGCGCATCGTTGGCCAGCACGCTGGGCGTTGCCGAACCCGGGGCGACGCCGGTGAAGCTGTCATCGCCGGCCACCAGCGTGCCTTGGTTGACGTTCACCGTTGCCGTGGCAAGACCGCACACGGCGGCGTTGGGTGCAGGCAGGCACGCCTGGTAGGTGAAGGTGACCGCCCCGGCCGTTCCCACCGGCGGGGTGTAGTTGAAGCTGCCATCGCCACTGAACACCAGCCCGCTCGGCGCGGTGCCCTGCACTGTCCAGATCGACCCGGCCGGCATGCTGTCGTTGCCGGCAACGCTCGCGTTGCTGATCGTGCCACCGGCCTGCACGGCGAAGGCATCGTTCTGCGGCATCGGCGTGACCACGAAGCGGATCGCAGCGGTGGCGCAGTTGGTCGGCGAGGCGGCCTCGCACACCTGGTAGGTCAGCAGCGTGGCACCGGCGGTCACCCCGGCCGGCACCTGCACGGTGCCGTCGTTGTTGATCACAAAGCCGGCCGGCGCGCCGACCAGCAGCAACTGCACGGTGGCCGACGCAGGCGGAGTGACACCGTTGAGCGAATCGTTGGCCAGCACGCTGGGCGTGGCCGCGCCAACGCTGACCGGGACGGCGAAGGTATCGTCGTTGGCCACCACCGCGTTGACGCTGATGTTCAAGGTCGCCGTGGCCGTGCCGCACACGGCCGCATCCGGTGCCGGCAGGCAGGCCTGATAGTCGAAGGTGACCGGGCCGATGGTGCCGGCCGGGGGGGTGTAGGTGAAACTGCCATTGCTGTTGAACAGCAGGCCCTGCGGCGGCGAGGCCACGCTCCAGCTGGAGCCGGCCGGCATGCCATCGTTGCCCGACACGTTGCCGGTGTTGGGCTGGCCGGATTGCACCGCGAGCACGTCGTTGACCGGCGCCGGGCGCACCACCACGGCGATGTTGGCGGTGGCGCAGTTGTTGGCGGCGGCGGTCTCGCAGATCTGGTAGACCAGCGCGATGGCACCGGTCGGCGCGGTGATGCCCACGCTGAGCGTGCCGTCGGGGTTGAGGGTGAAGCCGGCAGGTGCGCCCACCAGCGACAGCGACACGCTGGCGGTGGCCGGCGGGGTCACCCCGTTGAGCGCGTCGTTGCCCAGCACGCTGGGCGTGCTGGCCCCGGGCGCGGTCGGACCGAAGCTGTCGTCGGCCGGCACCAGCAGGCCGTTGTTGATGTTCAACGTCGCCGTTGCGGTACCGCATACCGCGCCATTGGGCGCCGGCAGGCAGGCCTGGTAGACGAAGCTGGCCGGGCTGGTGGTGCCTGCCGGCGGTGCATAGGTGAAGCTGCCATCGGCGGCGAAGGTCACGCCCGCCGGCGGCGTGCCCTGCAACGTGTAGAGCGCACCGATGGGCATGTTGTCGTTGCCCGACACGTTGCCGGCGAGCGTCTGCCCGGCCTGCACGGTGAAGGCATCGTTGGCCGGCGCCGGGGCGACGACCAGCGCGATGCTGGCCGTGGCGCAGTTGGTCGACGCCGCCGCTTCGCAGATCTGATAGGTGAGCGTGATGGCACCGGCAGCGGTGCCGGCATCCACGCTCAGCGTGCCGTCGTTGGCGATCGCAAACCCGGTCGGCGCACCCACCAGCGACAGCTGCACCTCGGCCGGCAGTGGCGTGGCGGCGTTGAGGGTGTCGTTGGTCAGCACCGACGGCGAGGCCGCACCCGGCACGAGCGGCGTGGCAAAGCTGTCATCCACTGCCACCAGGGTGCCGCTGTTGACGTTGATCGTGGCGGTCGCGGTGGCGCATGCCGCCGCATCCGGTGCGGCCAGGCAGACCTGGTACTGGAACACGACGGCCCCGGTGAAGCCGGGCGCGGGCGTGTAGGTAAAGGTGCCGTCGGCCGCCAGCGCCAGGTTGGCCGGCGGTGCGTTGAGCACGCTGAACTGCGCGCCCACCGGCGCATTGTCGTTGCTGGCCAGCGAGCCGCTCAGCGCCTGCCCGGCCGGCGTGGACAGCGCATCGTCGACGGCCGATGGCGCCACCACCATCCGCACCGCGGCGAGGGCGCAGTTGCCCGGCGCCGCCGCTTCGCACAGCTGGTAGGTCAGGTTCTTCACCCCGGCAGGGGTGCCCGGGGCGACCGTGATCGCGCCCTCGGAGGTCACCGCCACACCGGCCGGTGCTCCCACCAGCGACAGCCGCACATCGGCCACCGCCGGCGGGGTGGCCCCGTTGAGCGCATCGTTGGCCAGCACCGAGGTGGTGCTGCCGCCGGTGACCGGGTTGATCGGCGTGGTGCTGAAATCATCGTTGTTGGCGGCCAGGGTGCCCACGGTGATGGCGATGCTGGCGCTGGCCGTGGCGCACAGCGCTGCGTTCGGCGCCGGCAGGCACACCTGGTAGGAGAAGGTCACCGGCGTGGCGACGCCGACCGGCGGCACGTAGCTGAAACTGCCCGACGGGTTGAACGACAGCCCGGCCGGGGCGGGGCCGGTGAGGCTGAACACCGCGCCGGCCGGCACGTTGTCGTTGTCGCCCACGTTGCCGTTCAGTGCCTGCCCCGCTGCGGTGGAATAGGCGTCGTTGCTGGCCGAGGGAGTCACCACCAGGCGAATGGTGGCGCTGGCGCAGTTGCCGGGCATCACCGCCTCGCACACCTGGTAGTTGAGCACCGTGGCGCCGCCGGTGGCGCCGGCCGGCACCTGCAGCAGGCCGTTGGCATCGAGGCTGTAACCGGCCGGCGCACCGACCAGGCTGAGGAGCACGCTGGCCGCGGCCGGCGGAGTGCTGCCATTGAGGCTGTCGTTGAGCAGTACGCTGGTCGCGCTGGCACCGCCGGGGGCCAGCGGCGAGGCGCTGAAGTCGTCATCCAGCGCCAGCAGGGTACCGGCGTTGACGTTGAGGATGACGTTGGCCGGGCTGCACTGCGCGCTGTCCGGCGCCGGCAGGCAGACCTGGTAGCTGAAGGCGACCGGGCCGGTGAATCCGCCCGGCGGGGTGTACAGGAAGCTGCCATCCGGGCCGAACTGCAGGCCCGCCGGCGCCGCGCCGCTCAGGGCGAACACCGCGCCGGCCGGCGCGTTGTCATTGCTGCCGACGTTGCCGGCCAGCAGTTGCCCGGCCGTGGTGGAGAATACATCGGCGGCGGCCAGCGGCGACACCAGCAGCTGGATCTGCGCCGAGTCGCAGTTGCCCGGCAGCGCCGTCTCGCACAACTGGTAGGTGAGCGTGACCGCACCGGCCGGGACGCCGTCGGCGATCGTCAGCGTACCGTCGGCCGCCAGCGTGTACCCCGAGGGCGCGCCCACCAGGCTCAACAGCACATCGGCCGAGGCCGGCGGCGTGGTCGCATTGAGGCTGTCGTTGTTGAGCACCGAGGCGGTGCTGCCACCGGTAGCGGGGTTGATCGGGGTGCCGCGGAAATCGTCGTCGCTGGCCACCAGCGTGCCGGCATTGACGTTGACGGTGACCGTGGCGCCGGCGCACACCGCGTTGTCCGGTGCGGGCAGGCACGCCTGGTAGGCGAAGGTGACCACGCCCTGGGTACCGACCGGTGGCGTGTAGAGGAAGCTGCCATCGGGATTGAACACCAGCCCGGCCGGCGCGGTGCCGCTCAGGCTGAAGCCCGCGTTGGCCGGCACGTTGTCATTGGTCGCCACGCTGCCGCCGACTGCCACGCCCACCGGGGTACTGAGGTTGTCGTTGACCGCCACCGGGGCCAGCAACAGGCGTACCGCCGCGGTGGTGCAGTTGCTCGGCAGTGCCGCTTCGCACAGTTGATAGGAGAAGCCGACCGCACCGGCGGCCGCGCCGCCGGGCACGGAGAGGGTGCCGTTGCTGTTGAGCACGTAGCCGGCAGGCGCGCCGACCAGGCTCAGGATCACCTGCGCCGGCGCCGGCGGCACCGCACCGTTGATGGTGTCGTTGCCAAGCACGCTGTTGGTGGTGCCACCGCTGGCCGGGTTGATGAGCGTGGCGCGGAAGTCATCATCGTTGGCGACCAGCGTGCCCGCGTTGACGTTGAGGGTGACCGTGGCGGTATCGCAGACCCCGGCCAGCGGCGTGGCCAGGCAGGCCTGGTAGCTGAAGGTGGTGGTGCCGGTGTACTGCGCCGCGGGTGTGTAGGTGAAGCTGCCATCGGGATTGAACGTCAGGCCCGCAGGCGTGGCACCCGAGACGGCATAGGTGGTGCCGGCGGCGACGTTGTCGTTCACCGCCACGTTGCCGCTGACCGGTGTGCCCACCTGGGTGGTGTAGGCATCGGCCACCGCATCGGGCGCGATCACCACCGCGATCGTGGCGGTGGCGCAGTTGCTGGTGCCGGCCTGGCACAGCTGGTAGACCAGGCTCACCGGTCCGGCCGGCACACCGGCAGGCACCTGCAGCCGGCCATCGGAGCCGAGGGTGTAACCGGCCGGCGGCGCGTTGATCAGCGCCAGCGTGGCCTGCGCCGGCAGGATCGGCGCGCCGTTGAAGGTGTCGTTGGCGATCACGCTGGCGGTCACGCCACCGGCGCTGGTCAGTGGCGCGGCGCTGAAGTCATCGTTGTTGGCAGCGATCGCCCCGGGGCCCACGTTGATCGTCGCCACGGCCGCATCGCACACCCCCGTATTGGGCGCGGGCAGGCACAGCTGGTAGCGGAAGCTGTCCGGACCGGTGTAGGCGGCCTGCGCGGTATAGCTGAAACTGCCGTCGGCGGCCACGCTCACGCTGCCGTGCGCGGCACCGGCCAGGAGACTGAACTGCGCACCGGCGCCTGCGTTGTCATTGCCGGCCACGTTGTCGGCCAGCGCGACCCCTGCCGTGGCCGCGAACGTGTCATCCACCGCATCGGGCGCAATCACCAGTTGTACGCTGGCGGTGGCGCAGTTGCCGGGCGCGGCCACTTCGCAGATCTGGTAGTTGAAGCTCACCGCGCCAGCGACCGCGCCCGCGGGGATCGCCACCTGCCCGGCCGCGTTGACCGCGTAGCCGGCCGGCGCGCCGGCCAGGGTCAGGTTGACCGCCGCCGGCGCCACCGCGGTGCCGTTGAAGGTGTCATTGCCGAGCAGGCTCACCGGGGAGGTGGTGCCCGCCTGCAGCGGCGTCACGAACACGTCGTTGGCGGCGACGATCTGGTTGGCCTGCACGTTCACGCTGACCGTGGCGGTATCGCAGACGGTGGCATTGGGCGCGGGCAGGCACACCTGGTAAGTGAAGCTGTCCGGCCCGGTAGCGGCGTTGAGCGGGGTGTAGCTGAAGGTGCCATCGGCATTGACCACCGCGGTGCCGCGGGTAGGCGTGGTGCCCAGCGTGTAGGCCGAACCGCTGGCGGTGTTGTCATTGCCGGCCAGGCTGCCGGTGGCCGGTTGCCCGCCGCCGGGCGTGGTCACCGTGTCATTGACCGCGTCGGGGCTGACCACCAGGTTGGCGGTGGCCGTGGCGCAGTTGGCCGGCAGCGCGTTCTCGCAGAAGCGGTAGGTCAGCGCCAACGGGCCGGCCGGTGCGGTGTTCGGCACCTGCACGGTGCCGTTGGCGTTGATCGCAAAACCGGCCGGCGCGCCGACCAGGCTCAAGGTGACCTGCGCCTGCGGCACGGCCCCGCCGTTGAAGGTGTCGTTGGTCAGCACGCTGGGCGTGACCCCGCCGGTACCGGCCGGGATCGCCACGCCGAAGGTGTCATCGGCGGCCACCAGTGCATTGGCGTTGACCACGATCGCCGCGCTGGCGGTGGCGCAGACGGTGGCATTGGGCGCCGGCAGGCAGGCCTGGTACTGGAACGAGGTGGGCACGACGATGCCGCCGGCCGGTGCATAGGTGAAGGTGCCCGCGCTGTTGACGGTGAGCCCGGCCGGCGGCGTGCCGATGGCCGAATACACCGCACCGGTCGGCACGTTGTCGTTGCCGGCCAGCGTGCCGCTGAACGATGCACTGCCGCCCACTGCATTGAAGCTGTCGTTCACCGCGGTCGGGGCAATCACCACGCTGGCACTGGCGGTGGCGCAGTTGGTCGGCGATGCGCTCTCGCAGATCTGGTAGTTCAGCGTGGTGGCGCCGGCGGCGGCACCGGCCGGCACGGTGATCAGGCCACCGCTGTTGATGGTGAAGCCGGGCGGCGCGTTCTGCAGCGCGATGATCAGGCTGGCGCCATTGACCGGCGTGCCGTTGAGGGTGTCATTGCCCAGCACGCTCGGCGTGCTGCCCCCGGTGGTGGAGGAGATCGGCGTGGCGAAGGTGTCGTTGACCGCCACCAGCGCATTGGCCTGCACCGGCACGGCCGGGGTACTGGCGGTGTTGTCGCCGGGCGTGGGGTCGGTGGTGCCCGAGGGCAGCACCAGCGACACGCTGTTGGCCGGCACGGTGGACGGGGTGGTGGTCGGTGCGGTGGCGTTGACCAGCACCACCACGCTGTCGCCGACGCCCACGTTGACCAGCACGTTGACCGCATTGCCGGTGCCGCTGGATTGCGCGCACGACGACGCCGCGGTGGTGGCCTGGCAGGTCCAGGCAACGTTGCCGAGCAGGGCCGACACGTTGTCGACCACGGCCACGCCCGAGGCCGCCGACGGCCCGGCGTTGCTGACCTGGATGCGGTACTGCACCGCTCCGCCGGCAGGCACCGGCGAGGCGCTCAGCCGCGTCTTGGTCACGCTCAGCTGCGCCTGCAACGCCAGCGCGTTGGTATCGGTGGCGGTGTTGTTGCCCAACGCGGGATCGGCCACGTCGGTCGGCGCGGTGACCGTGGCGGTGTTGTTGAGCGGGTTGGGATAACTCTGCGCCCGCAGCGTCGGCGGCAGCAGCAAGGTCAACAGGGCCACCGCATACGCGATGCCGGCCGAAGCCATGCCTGCCCTGCGCTGCGTGCCGGTTGCTGCCATGCGCTCATCCTCGAAAGCGGCCCGGCCCCGCTGGGGTTGCCTGGCTGTGGTGGTCCTGTCCATCCCGGCGCAGGGCGATCCCTGCGCTGCACCGCGGTACCGCACCCGGCGCTAGTAAGCGCCGGGGTTGTTGCTGAAGCTGACCGGCACGCTGATCGTTGCCTGCCCGCCATTGACCAGGTTCACGCCGACGTTGACCGCGTTGCCGCCCACCGCGCCGCCGCTTGCCGCCGCGCAGGTACTGCCGCTGCTGGCGCTGCAGGTCCACGCCGCGCGCAGGGTGGTGCCGTTGGGCAGGCTGTCGCTGACCACCGCATTGGTGACCGCATCCGGCCCGTCGTTGCGCACCACCAGCGTGTACGTCGCGGTGCCGCCCGGGGTGTAGCTGCCGCTGCCGTCGGTCTTGGTGATCGACAGGTCGGCCTGGCGCGCGCGGTTGGTGATCCGGCACACCAGCGTCACCGCGGTGGCGGTCATCGCCGGGGCCTGCAGGGTGAAGCTGCCGCCGGTGCCGGAGGACACCACGGTGTTGTTCTGGTCGGTGCATTGCCACGTGCTGGCATAGCGGGTGAGCGTGGTCCCCGCGGCCGCCGCTTCGGCCAGGGCATAGCTGCCACCGGGCACGGTGATCACCGCGGCGGTGGCGCCGTTGTTGCCCACGTTGCTGGCCGAGCCGACGGTGCTGCCGTTGTAGGAAATGGACAGGTTGAAGCGGCCGGTGTCGCTGGTCGGCTGCAGGTCCTTGACCAGCTGCAGCGTGGCCGCGCACGCCTGGGTGATGCCCTCCACGGTGAACACCGCCTGGCCGATGCGGATGCCCAGCAGCGCCAGCAGGTTGTCCACCAGCCCCCCCAGCACGGTGGTAAGCACGGGGGTGACCAGCGCGTTGACCGCCGTGCGGATCGGCGTCAGCAGGGTATTGACGATGCCGTTGACCAGGTCGGCCACCGGCAACGGCAGGGCGATGCCGCCGAGCAGGGTTACGGTGGGGTTGCCGCTGGTGACCTGGAGGGTGAGCGAGTTGACCAGCGTGGACACCATGGTCGCCGCGCTCACCGTGCCTGCGCTGAGCGTGCGGGTCTGCGGGTAGGGGCCGGTGAAGCTGGCACTCTGCAGCCCGGGCGTGGCAGTGGCGTAACTGCGCACGCTCACGGTCAACGGGATGGTGATGTCGGCAATCGGCGTAAGCAGGCCGAGGATGTTGGCCGCCACCCGCACGCGCACGCTCAGCGAGGTCAGCGTGGCCGCGCTGAGCGCGGTCTCGCCCAGCACCGTGCTGCGATTGAAGAAGGTGGCATCGCTGATCTGGCCCACGTAGAGGTTCACCAGGCCAGGTCGCGCCTGCAGGGTGACCGCGCTGCCGACCAGGTTCACCGCCGAGATCGCGCCTTCGGCACGCGCCACGTCCGCATACAGCTGCAGGTGCAGCACGTCGGCGCTGATGCTGGTGTTGGACAACGACACGCCGAGCAGGTTGAGCCCGTTCAACGCCGCGCTCAGGGTGCCGGTGTTCAGCCCCTGCACCAGGTCCAGGTCGAGCTTGATGCGGATGGCCGCACTGTGGAACGCCGCACCGACCGTGCCGCAGTTGTAGACCGGCGGCTCGATCACCTGCGCCCACAGGCGCACGTTGGCCACCCCGTTGAGGCCCAGCGCGGCGGTGTTGACCGTGATCGGCGTCGGCGTGGTGAGCACGTTGCGGAAGTTGTAGAGCTGCACGCCGCCGGTCAGCAGGTCGAGCACGTTCAGCCGCACCGTGGCCAGCGAACCGGTGGGCAATGCGATCTGCAGGATGTCGGCCAGCCGGATGCTGCCGTTCAGCCCGGCCACGCCGAGCGGCAGGGCGTTGAGTACGTTGGCTGCGGCGGTCTGGCCATCGGCCTGCAGTACCTGCACCATCGCCGCGCGCAGCTGGCCCAGGGTGATGTTGGCATTGAGCACCTGGCTGGGATCACTCACCACCACGCCGCCGTTGAGCTGGGTCAACAGCGCGTTGAGGTTGATGTTGGCCCCGGCCAGGTTGTTCCAGTCGGCCACGCTCAGGTTGAGCGTGGTGCCCGGCAGCAGCGCGCCGAACAGCAGATTGAGCAGCGGGCTCTGGGTCGAATCGACCGAGGCCAGGCGCGGCCCGGCACTGACGCAGGCACCGGCGGTACAAGCCGATTGCGCCTGTGCCCGGCAAAGGCATGAAAGCACCGCCAGCACGGCCAGGAGCACCAGCGCCTGCCAACGCAATGACGAATCTTTCACGCCTTTCACATTAACCATACGTGCGTCTCCGCCGTTTCAGGGCAGAAACCGACCGTGACGGTGGATTTACTCCATCGCCGTACTGATCGCGCTCTGCCGGTGTCGTTTCCCGATCGGGAATACGTTTATGTCCGGTTCGGTGCGATTAATGCGGGGCAATGAAAATCCGTCAAACAAGACGGCGTGAAAATGAGGGGCAGTGGCGCTTGCTGGCGGGCTCGCGTCGGAGCATCAACCTTGCAGCAGCAGTGAGCGGAAGCGCTTCTGTACAGGCAGGAAAAGAATCGCTTTCAGGGAAGTCGTGCTTACCGAACAGGGAAAGGGGGCAATAAATGCAGGCCATGTGCGACAGAATCCGGCGAGCCCGACTAACGGCTGGCCTATCGCAATCCCGGTTGGCGTTGGAAACCGGCGTACGCCGCAGCGCCGTGGCGCAGTGGGAACGGGAAGGCGGCACATTCCCGAGCGTGCAACACCTTGCCTGCATCGCAATTGTGACGCAAGTCCATTTTGAATGGCTGGCGACCGGGCGCGGCCCCGGGCGTCCGGAAGACGGTGTCGACCTGCCCCTTCCCGAGCAACTGCCGGTGGAAGCGGCGCGCACCGCGCAGGAAACCGAGATTCTCGCGTTGCTGCGACGCATGCCCGCGCGCAAACGCCAGGTGGCGCGCGCGATCATGGAAATGCTCAACGACTGAGCCGGTATCGGCGGTGACCGCCAGCGCGCCGCTGGCGCGCGCTTACAGCGCGGCGCGCGGCGGCAACGACCAGTCGATCGGCGCCTGCCCGCGGCGCTGCAGGTACGCGTTGGCCATCGAGAAATGCCGGCAGCCGAGGAAGCCGCGATGCGCCGACAGCGGCGAGGGATGGGGCGCCTTGAGCACGCGGTGGCGGCCGGTGTCGATCACCTTGCCCTTCTGCTGCGCGTAGCTGCCCCACAGCATGAACACCAGCCCCTCGCGCTCGCGGTTGAGGGTGTCCACCACGTGGTCGGTGAAGCCTTCCCAGCCGCGCTTCTGGTGCGCGCCGGCCTGGCCCTCCTCCACGGTCAGTACCGCGTTGAGCAGCAGCACGCCCTGGCGTGCCCACGGCAACAGGCAGCCGTGGTCCGGCCGCGCGATGCCCAGGTCGGCTTCGATTTCCTTGTAGATGTTCAACAGCGACGGCGGCACCGGCACCCCGGGCATCACCGAGAAGCTCAGGCCGTGGGCCTGGCCTGCGCCGTGGTACGGATCCTGGCCCAGGATCACCACCTTCACCTGCTCGAACGGCGTGGCGTCGAAGGCCGCGAAGATCTGCGGCCCCGGTGGGAACACGTGCGCGCCGGCCGCCTTGCGCTGGCGCAGGAACGCCGACAGTTCGCGCATCTGGGGTTGCAGCAGCCACGTGCCGATGCGTGCCTTCCAGCTCGGTTCGAGCTGGATGCCCTGGGTTGTTTCGTCGCTCATCGCACCACGGGTTTGTCGTTGAGCCGGGACAGGCGCAGCTGGAACAGCACCTTGGTCACCAGCAGGCGTTCTTCGATCGGCTTCTGCACCAGGTCGTTGGCGCCGGCCTGCAGCAGCCCGGACTGGTTGTGCGGATTGCCGTCGCCGGTCATCACCAGCACCGGCAGGCGGCGCTTGCCGTAGCCGAAGTCCACGCGCACCCGCTCCACCACGTCGCGGCCACTGAGTTCGCCCTTGAGGGTGACATCGGTCAGCACCAGGTCGATGCGATGGCTGCTGCGCCCCAGCGATTCGGCCGTGAGCAGCGCGAAGGCTTCCTCGGCGGTCATCACGTGCAGCACGCGCAGGCTCTGGCGCTCGAGCATCCGCTTGGTCGCCTCGGCCACCACGCGGCTGTCTTCCACGTACAGGATGGTCGCCCCGGGGATGGTTTCCGGCTGCACGTAGCCGCGGATGAAGGTGGCCAGCGCTTCATGGCCCAGCGCCTTGTCGAAGTAGTCGGTGACGTACTCGGTGAAGCGGCGCTGCTCCAGGTGCTGCTGCGCGTCGCCGGACACCACGATCACCGGCACGTAGGCCTGCCCGGCGGTCTCGCGCACCAGTCGCGCCAGCGCCAGGCCATCGCCGTCGCTGAGCGTGAGCGAGGTGGTCACCAGGCTCACCGGCCCGGCTTCCAGCGCGCGGCGCGCTTCTTCGATGCTCGCACAGCCCACCACCTCCACCGCTGGCAGTTCGCGTTGCAGCACATCGGCAATCAACTTGCGGACCAGCTTGGAACCGTCGACCACCATCACGCGCGGTGCATCGTCGACCAGGTGCTTCAGGGCTTGCGGGCGCATGTAGGCCTCAGGTTTCGGTCGGTCGGGTCTGGCGCAGGAAATGCCCCGTCACCAACCACGCGCCCAGCCAGCCCAGCACCACGGTGCCGACCAGCACGAACGATGAATGCAGCAGGTCCAACCCGTGCAGCACGAACGGGCTGGCGTAACTTTCCGACAACGCCGCCAGCGGCGGGCGCAGGGCCAGCCCGGCCACGCCGATCAGGCCCAGCGCCACCGCACCGGCGCCCAGGCCGTACCACGCGCCCAGGTACAGGAACGGGCGGCGGATGAAGCCGTCGCTGGCGCCCAGCAGCTGCAGCACGCCAATCTCGTCGCGGCGCGCCTGGATGTCCAGCCGCACCGTGTTGCCCACCACCAGCGCAGCGCCCAGGCCGAGCAGCACCGACAGCACCTGCACCAGCCGCGAGCCGAAGCCCAGCCACGCATCCAGGCGCTTGCGCCACAGCGCGTCGTGCTGCACCAGGTCGGCCTGCGGCAGGCCCTCCAGCGATTGCGCCAGGCGCGCATCGTCGGCGCCGGCCTTGGGGGTCACGATCAGCAGGGTCGGCAGCGGGTTGTCGTGCAGCGCATCGATCGCCTCGCCCAGCCCGGCCCCCTCGCGCAGTTCGGCCAGGCCCTGCTCGGGCGTCTGCACGGTGACGTTGGCCACGTCGGCGCGGCCGCGCAGCGAATCGGCCACCTGCCCGGCGGCGGCCGCGGCCACCTCGGTCTTCAGGAACAGGTTGATGTCGCGCGACTGCTGCACGCTGCCGGCGAAGTGCTTGAGGTTGTCCAGCGCGATCGACAGGCCCAGCGGCAGGGCCAGGGCCAGGGCCATCACCATGATCGTCAGCAACGTGGCCCACGGCTTGCGCCAGGCGCGGCCCAGGCTGAACACCACGCTGTGGCCGTGATGGTGCAGCCACACGCCCAGGCGCGACGGTGCCGCGGCTTCCTTGTTGGTGGGTGCGTTCATTCGGCCAGGTCCTGCGGCGAGATGTCGTCGATCAGCTTGCCGTGGTCCAGGATCAGCACGCGTTTGCGCATGTGGCGCAGCAGCGCCAGGTCGTGGCTGACCACCAGCACGCTGGTGCCGCGCTCGGGCAGCTCGGCAAACAGCGCCATGATCTCCGCCGCCAGGGTCGGGTCCAGGTTGCCGGTGGGCTCATCGGCCACCAGCAGCTTGGGCTCGCCGACGATCGCGCGGGCGATGCCCACGCGCTG
>DJBL01000029.1:1361-22840 GCA_002435595.1 Stenotrophomonas maltophilia | reverse complement strand
CGGGCAGCAGGGTGGCGGCCTCCACCACCGGCCAGCTCTGCGGCTGCCCGGCCACCGCAGGCGACGGGGCGACCGCGGTCTGCGGCGTGCGCCGGCTGACCAGGAAGGCGACCAGTGCCAGCACCAGCGCCAGCACGATCAGCGCGACGGCGGCAATGCGGGTCAGCTTGAGCATGCAACGGCCTCCAGGAAAAATGCGTCGCGCATCAGGGCGTCCCCAGGTCGAGCTGGGCCACCGCGGTGCTGCGGATCGGCTGGGTCATCAGCCAGCCGTACATGCGCCCGGTGCCGGGCAGGAACGGCTTGCTCGTGTAGTCGTAACTTACCGAGACCTGCATGCACTGCGCGCTGGCCAGGCCCACGCACGGTGCCGGCGCCGAGACCACGATGGGCGGCACGCCGGCGTTGCTGCAGTTGGCCTGCTGGCCGGCGAAATCGAGCAGCCACTGCATCGAGCGCTGCGCGGCCTGGCAGGCAGCCACGCGCCGCTCCTGGGGGCTGGCGTAGCGCAGTGACGCGCGCGCGCCTTCGGCCGAGGCCAGCGACAGGGTCTGCTGGGCGGCCATGATCATCACCCCGGTGTAGGTGAGCAGCAGCAGCGGGACCACGCCGAGGATCAGCATGAAGGCGAATTCGAGGGTGGCCACGCCCTGCTGGCGCTGCCGTGCGGGTGAACGCGGATGGGCGCTCATGCGCTGGCCCCGTGCTGCTGCCAGACCAGCAGCCCCAGCGTGGCGGCGGCCAGGTAGGCCGCGTAGGGAATGCCGGCGCGCCCCTGGCGCAATGACTGCAGGCCGCGCGCGGTGGCACCGGCCTGCCACTGCTGTTGCACCCGGGCGTGCAGCAGCTGGGCGCGTATCGGCAGCAGGCTGCGTACCCCGGGCGCGACGATCACCGCCAGCGCATGCGCGCCAGCCATCAGGCTGGCCACGATCCAGATCGGCAGCAACGCCGGGGCGCCCAGCAACAGCCCCAGCACCGCAAAATACTTCACGTCCCCGGCACCCATCCAGCCGATCACGTAGAACGGCAGCAGCGCCACCAGTCCCACCGCCAGGCCGAGCAGATGCATGCCGGGGAAAGGCATCGCGCCGGTCATCCATGACCACAGCAGGCCGGCCACGGCCAGGCCGGCCACGCACAGCAGCCAGCGGTTGGACACGCGCCGCGCGTACAGGTCGCTGATCGCGACCTGGGCACTCAGCAGCAGGGCCAATACGGGCAGCAGTGACATCCGATGGTTCCTCCTTGATGGCGCATCGAACCCCTGTTCGAGGCAAGCCGATGGCGTCGCCGCAGCCGGGACTGCGGTCGGAGCCGTGCGCGTTGCCGCGATCGGTCAGGTGGTCGGGGTGGTCGGTGCGCTACCGCTGGCGCTTTCCACCAGCGTCTTGAGCTTGCTGAAGAGGGTGCTGAACATGTCGCTCAGGCCGGTGCGTGCGGCGACGACCAGCACCCCGGCGATCACTGCGGCGAGGATGCCGTACTCCAGCGCGGTGACACCTTCTTCTTCGACGAGAAAATTGCGGATTGAAGCCTTCATGACGGTCTACTCCCTGTTCCGGTCAATCGATGGGACTGCCTGCGTGCGGATGGTGGACGCCGGCTCCGCCGGATCCATCCTGTGGTCTGCGCGTTCCCTGCGCAGGGCGTGGCTGTCAGCGACGGCCACGGGCCTGCCTGGCATGGTCCAGGCGGGCCGGGTGCGGGTAGGGCGGTGCAGGCAGCGGCACATGGCGCGGCGTGATCGCCTGCGCGTGCGGGGCCGGATCGATCCGATCCAGCGATGTCCAGTCATCCATGAGCATCTGCATTGCGTCCCCCTGTCGTACAAGCCCGGTTTCCGCCACGGAGCTGCCGGGTTTGTTGCCTGCCGTAATCTTCGGCGTCATCAACAGAATTCAATACACAAAATCGGCAGCGATGGCCTGGACTTTAGCGAACGGCCGGTCCTTTTTATCGTTCGTGCTGCGTGGACAACCATTTAATGTTTATAAAGTGAAGGTGTTGTGTTTATGTAGTGATGGTTTTGTGATGACGGTTTATTGACGCGCGTGAAGGCTGTTTGGCAGGGCTTTTGCGTCGTTCAAGGCGCGGCTTGATGTGAATCTACCGGATGGGTTTACCGCGCGGCGAGTTCATGCATACTTGCCGAAAACGCGCATCGATAATCGGGTTCGACCCGGGCGCAGTATGAATGGTTTATGTGGAGGTTGGTTTGCGTTGCGCTGCTGGCGGCAGCCAACGGGTTTCTGCGGACATTCACTTGTCACAGGCCGAAAGCAGGACGACGTACGCGCCGCGCGTGCATGCGGCACGGAGCCAGGCCTAAGGGGGCATCACTGTCATGGTAGATGGTGTAGTGGACGACAACGGCGACGGCGTGCTCCGGTCCTACGACCTGGCCACGCTGAGCGGCGTGCTGCGCGTCTGCGACCTGGAGATGGTGCTGCTGGATGGCAATGGCCCGCGCGCGGCGCTGCACTCGCGCGTGCACGACGAAGCATTGTTCTGCACCGCGCACTGCGGCTTCCATTTCCGCGGGCGTTTCATGTTGCCGCAGGACTGGTGCCTGCTCGGCTTCATCCATGCCACCGACGAGGGCCGCAGCTGGTGCCACGGCATCCCGCTGAGCACCGGCATGGTGGTGACGGTGTTGCCCGAGGGCATCAGTGAATTCACCCTCAGCGCCGGCACCCGGCTGAGCCTGTTGCTGGCGCCGATGCAGCGGGTGCAGCGCAAGCTGACCGAACTGAGCCTGCGCAGCACGCTGCCCTCGGGACAGGCACTGTCGTTGTTTACCCTGGACCCGGCCGGCGGCCAGGCGCGCCTGCTGCAGCGTTACGCCGAGCTGCAGGCGCAGCTGGTTACGGCAGGCGGCACGCTGCCTGCCGACGCGGTGGAGTCGCTGCTGCACGAGCACATCCACGCGCTGCTGGGCGCCGGCAGCGAGGACCGTCCTTCCAACACGCGGGCACGCCGCGCGCACTACCTGATCGCCCAGCGTGCCGAGAATTTCATGCGCCTCAACCTGCGGCGCTATATCTACATGCATGAGATCTGCGATGCGGCCGGGGTCAGCGAACGCGCCCTGCGCTATGCCTTCGAAGACCTGTTTGGCACCTCGCCCAACCGCTACCTGTCCATGCTGCGGCTGTGCGCGGCCTGCCGTGGCCTGTCGATGGCCGACTCCAGCCGCAAGTCGGTCAAGGCGGTGGCGCTGAGCTGCGGGCTGTGGGACCTGTCCCGTTTTGCCGACAATTACCGTCGTGTATTTGGTGAGCTGCCGCGCGACACGCTGATGCGGGCGCCAGCGCAGATCGGCACCCCGGCCTGAGCCACCGCAGCCCTGGCTGCACCCCAACGAGGATGGACATGCACGTTTCCGGCAATCTGCCGGAATTGCGCATCCCGCTGCCGGTTATCGTTCTTGTCTTGCCGGAACGCACGCATGCGCTGCCGGAATGAAGTGCCCCACCGATGACGTGGCGACTGTAATGACCTCCAAGTGCCAACAGGCATGGATGCAGTCCACATCGTCCGTACACGGGGGAACACCTGATGAACCGTATCTTTCGACTGGTCTGGAGCCACCGGCTGAATGCCCTGGTGGTCGTTTCCGAAGTGGCCACCTCGCGCGGCAGCCTGGTCGCCGGTCCGGTCGTGGTGCACCTGAAGGTTCCGCTGTCGCTGCTGTCCATGGGCCTGGCCCTGGCGCTGTGCAGCGGCACCGCACTGGCCGGCGAGCGCCAGACCCGCAGCGACCTGGAGGCGCTGACCGCCAAGTACGCGCCGCTGCCGGTGAAGCTGGATGCAGAGGCGGCACTGGCCGCCGTGGTACGCGACCGCGACAGCACGCCGGCGCTCAGCGCCGATGCCAATGTGTCGCTCAACCTGGGCAAGCCGGCCAACGCGCCGGCGCCGCTGCTCGAGGTGCAGGCACGCACTGCGCTGAAGGCTGCGGTGCCGCAGCAGGTGGCCGTACCCGGTGCCGGGGTGGAGGCCGCTGGCACGCTGGCGGTCGGCGTGGGCGGCACGCCACGGCGGGCCGTGGACAACGCGGTGAACGTGGCGGTGGCTGCAGCACCGAAGGCGGCCGTGCACGCCACGGCGGCGCTGGGCGTGGACGCGGGCGCAGCGCTGCGCAGGCGCGATGAAGACCTGCCCGCCACGCTGTCGGCCGGGGCCACCGCCCGTGTTTCGGCAACGGCCACCCTGGGCAGCGATGAAACCGTCAGCGTGGGCGTCGACGACGCCGTGCAGGCCACGTTGAACAGTGGCGTGGCCGGCGCAGTGAAGGTGGACGCGCTGGCCCATGCGGTGCTAGCGGCCGATCGCAACCAGAAGCTCGTCGATGCCAGTGCGGCCGTGGCGCAGACCAGCTCGCTGACAGTGTCGCCGACGGCCGCTTCCCGGGGCCTGCTCGGCGGCGTGGGCGACCTGCTCAATGGCGTGGGCAACACGCTGGGCACGGTCGTTGGCGGGGTGGGCACGACCGTGGGCAACGTGGTTGGTGGGGTGAGCGATACGCTGGGCAACGTCGTGGGCGGGGTGGGCACGACGGTGGGCAACGTGGTTGGCGGCGTCGGCAACACGGTGGGCGGCATCGTCGGCGGCGTGGGCGCCGTGGTGTTCCCGGCGCCGACCTCGTTGCCGCCGGGCCATCCCAAGGCGCCGGCGGCGACCGATCCCAATGCCGGCCTGATCATCGGCACCGGCGGCCTGGTGGGCTCGTTGAGCAGCCTGGTCGGCCCGACCGCGCAGGGGCTGCTGGGCGGCGATGGCTACATGCGCAACGGCAACCTGGCCGTGAGCAGCGCCAACGTGATGCAGACCTATTCGGTGACCAATGTGCTGGGCGTGCCGGTGGTCAACCTGACCCCGGCCGGCACCCTGCTCAACGGCCTGGGCGGGGCCACCACCGGCGGCAGCTCGCACCTGACCCTGATCGGCGGGGTGACCTCGGACAGCTACATCTACAACATCAACAACGGCAATCCCAACGGGCTGCTCGGGCTGCTCCTGCCCGACCAGGCGCCGGGCTGGTCCAACACGTGCGTGGATCTGCTGGTGGCCAGCATCGACTGCTGGGCAGTCAACGCGGCGCAGGACTATCAGGTGCTGGTCGGCGATGGCGCCTATGCCAACGGCTCGCGTGAGGTGGTCATTGGTGCCAACGCACGCCACGAGCTGCCGCAGGTGGATGCCAACGTGGCCTTCCCCGGTGCCGGGCTGAATGATCCGGGCGACCCGACCGGGGTGCCCACCGCCGACTACGCCGCACGCATGGGCCACTCGGTGGTGGTCGGCGACAGCGCCAAGGGCACCGCCAATGGCCAGGTGCTGCTGGGCGCCGAAGCGACCTCCACCCAGGCCAACAGCGTGGCGCTGGGCTATCGCTCGGCGGCCAACCGGGGTGCGCAGGCCAGTTACAGCGCCTACGGGCTGACCGCCCCGCAGGTATCGGCAGGTGAGGTCTCGGTCGGCTTTGCCGGCGGCGAGCGCCAGCTCACCAACGTGGCCGCCGGCAGCGCGCCCACCGACGCGGTCAACGTGCGCCAGCTGCAGGGGGCGATCAACCAGATCGATGCGCTGGACGTGTTCGCGGTGACCTACGACGACGACGGTGCCGGCGGCGCCGACTACCGCCGGATCACCCTGGGCGGCGGCACCGGCACCACCACGCTGGCCAACCTGGCCCCGGGTGCGATCGGGGCGACCAGTACCGAGGCGGTCAACGGTGCGCAGTTGTTCTCCAGCAACCAGGCCATCGTCGACTACTTCGGTGGGTTGACCGCGTTCGACCCGGCGACCGGCGCCTGGACCGCGCCCAGCTTTGCGATCACCAGCGTGTCCGACAGCGGCGCGATCGCGCAGGGCGTGTACGACAACGCCACTGACGCGTTCTCGGCGGTGGACGGCTCGCTGGTCAACCTCAACACGCAGATCACCGATATCCGCAACGGGGTCGGCAGCCGGTTCCTGAAGATCAATTCGACCGGGCTGGACGCCGTGGCGACCGGCGCCGACAGCATCGCAGTGGGCACCGGGGCCACCGCGGTGGCGGCCAATGCCATTGCCGTGGGGGCGGGCGCGATGGCCGATCGCGACGGCACGGTGTCGGTCGGTGCGGTGGGCAGCGAACGCCAGGTGGTGAACGTGGCCGCCGGTACGCAGGCCACCGACGCGGTCAACATGGGCCAGATGCTGGCCTCGGAAGCGGGTGCGCTGCGCTACGACGAAAACCCCGACGGCAGCATCAACTACGCCAGTGCCACGCTCGGCAACGGTGCCGGTACCACCAGTCTGCGCAATCTGCGTGCCGGTGCGGTCAGTGCAGGCAGCACCGAGGCGATCAACGGTGCCCAGCTGTTCGATGCCAGCCAGGCGCTGGCCACGCACCTGGGCGGCGGAGCCGCAGTGGATGCCAACGGCGTGGTCAGTGCACCGACCTACACCATCAACGCGGTGTCCAGCAGCGGCCAGGTGACCCCGGGCGATTACAACGACGTGGGCAGCGCCTTCGATGCGGTCAGCCAGTCGCTGGCCAACGTGGCCGACCAGACCGACGCGGTGGACAAGCTGGCAGTGAAGTACGACGTGGACGCCAGCGGCAACGCCACCGACACGGTGACCCTGGGCGGCACCGGCGGCGGCGCGCCGGTCGCCCTGACCAACCTGGCCGAGGCCCGACTGCTGGCCGGCAGCCGCGATGCGGTGACCGGCAACCAGCTGTTCCAGACCAACAACGCCATCATCGGCTACTTCGGCGGAACCACCAGCTTCGACCCCGCCACCAGCCTCTGGACCGCGCCAACCTTCCGCATCTCCTCCATCGCTACCGACGGCAGCGTGCTCGGCAACGACTACAGCAACGTCACCGTGGCCTTCGCCGCGGTGGACGAGTCGCTGCTCAACATCAACACCCGCATCAGCCAGATCCAGCCAGGCGCGGGCAGCCCGTTCGTGCAGGTCAACTCGACCAAGGCCGCAGCCAGTGCGACCGGCGCCAACAGCATCGCGATCGGTCCGGTGGCCTCGGCCGCCGGCAGCGGCAGCACCGCGATCGGCGATGGCGCCAACGCCAGTGCCGACAACAGCGTGGCGCTGGGCAGCGGCTCGGTGGCCAGCGTGGGTGCGCAGAGCGGCTATACCGGCGCCTATGGGGCGGCGGGTGGCAGCAGCTCGGCCGGCGAAGTCTCGGTGGGCAGCACCGGCAGCGAGCGCAAAGTCACCCATGTGGCCGATGGCTCGGACCGCTACGACGCGGTCAACGTGGGCCAGCTGCAGAACGGGGTGAACTACGCCATCGATCAGTCCAAGGCCTATACCGATACGCAGATCAACAACATCAACAACGGCACCTCGGGCATGTTCCAGGTCAACAACAGCAACAACCTGGCCACCCCGGCTGCCACCGGGGCCAACTCCGCGGCCGGTGGCGTGGGGTCCAGTGCGTCCGGTGCCAACAGCACCGCGCTCGGCAACGGCGCCAGCGCCCAGGGCAACAACGCGGTGGCGCTGGGTGCCGGCTCGGTGGCCAGCCGCGACAACACGGTGTCGGTGGGCAGTGCCGGAGCAGAACGCCAGATCACCAACGTCGGCGACGGCAGCGCGGCCACCGATGCGGTCAACGTGCGCCAGCTGCAGGCCTCGCAACAGGGCACGATCCGCTACGACAGCAACGTCAACGGCACCACCAACCTCAACAGCGTCACCCTGGGCAGCACCAGCACCGGCCCGACCACCGTGCGCAACGTGGCCGCCGGCACCGCCGGTACCGATGCGGTCAACGTGGACCAGCTGCGCGCCGGCATGAACCAGACCCTGGACTGGTCCAAGGCCTATACCGACGAACGCTTCGATTCGTTCGACCGCAACTTGCGCCGTACCGATGACCGCGCCTCGGCCGGCGTCGCCGCGGCGATGGCGGTGGCCGGGCTGCCGCAGCCCTACGAGGCCGGGCGCAGCATGGCCGCCATCGCCGCGGGCAGCTACAACGGCGAGTCCGGCGTGGCAGTGGGCATCTCGGGCGTCTCCGAAGGCGGGCGCTGGATCTACAAAGTGGCCGGCACCACCAACAGCCGCGGCGAGGGCGGGGTCTCGGTCGGCGCGGGCATCCAGTGGTAGGGGCCTGAGTCCGGGCCAGCAGCGATCATTCCCGGTGCGTGCCCATGGCCGCACCGGGGCTCCAGCGCGGTTGCGCGCACAAGGGGGAATCCCATGTCCACACCCACCACCCTGCATGACTCCGCACCGCTGCTGCGCTCCTTGTCGCTGTGCCTGGCGGTGCTGCTGTTCAGCGCCTGCGCCAGCGGCGGCCGACACAAGGCGGGCGCGGCAGGCCAGGCCAGCCCGCCGGTCGAGGACAGTGCCATCAGCTTCCCCGATCCCCAACGGGCCACGCTCAAGGAGGGCCTGTTCGTGGATCTGGACAGCCTGCGTCTGTTTGCCCGCGGCATGAGCAAGCGCCAGCTGTACACCCTGCTGGGCACGCCGCACTTCGGCGAGGGCATGTGGGGCGTGCGCCACTGGAACTACCTGTTCAATTTCCGCAGCACGCCGGGGGGTGACTACTTCACCTGCCAGTTCCAGGTGCAGTTCGACGGCCAGGGCGTTGCCCAGGCCGGCCACTGGAAACCGCAGGCCTGTGCCGCGCTGTTGCAGCCTGCGCCGCCACCCGCGCCGCCGCCCGGACCGGCGCCGTTGCCCGCGCAACCGCTGCGCCTGTCGGCCGATGCGCTGTTCGGGTTTGACAGCGCGACCCTGACCGAGGCCGGCCGCCGCAGCGTCGAGGACCTGCTGGCACAGGTGCGCGGTGCCAGCCAGGTACAGACCATCCAGGTGCTGGGCTACACCGACCGGATCGGCAGTGACAGTTACAACCAGATGCTGTCCGAGCGTCGCGCGCAGGCGGTCCGCGAGGCCTTGGTGCAGGGGGGCGTGCCGGCAGCGGCGATCATCGCCGAAGGCCGTGGCAAGGCCGACCCCCTGGTGCAATGCGCGCACGGCGACCGCCAGGCGGTGATCGCCTGCCTGGCGCCGAACCGGCGCGTGGAAATTTCCGGCGTGGCGCGCTCGCGCTGAGCAGGGGCGCGGCAGCATGCCGCGCCGATTCCTCCCCCGTGCCCGCCCCGGGTCGATGCGCTCTCCCGCATCGGCCGGGGCCCTTCTTGACCTGGCCCGACGGCCCGAACGGATGTCTCCCCCGTCATCGAACCGGGGCGACGGGCCAGGTCATCCTTTTCCGGTCCTGCCCGGTCAGGGCATCAGCACCTTGTCGATCACGTGGATCACGCCATTGCGCTGGCGCACGTCGGCGATGGTGACGTGGGCGGTGTTGCCCTTGCTGTCGGTGAGGGTGATGCCCTTGCCGGCCTGGCGTGCGGTCAGCGCCTCGCCCTGGACGCTGGTCAGGCTCGCCTTGCCGCCGCCCTGCTTGATCCGCGCCAGCAGCGCGGTGCTGTCCACGTTGCCGGCCACCACGTGGTAGGTGAGCACCTTGGTCAGGTCGGCCTTCTTTGCCGGGGTGAGCAGGGCCTCCACGGTGCCTTTGGGCAGCGCGGCGAACGCCGCGTTGGTTGGCGCGAACACCGTGAACGGGCCCGGCCCCTTCAGGGTCTCCACCAGGCCGGCGGCCTTCACTGCCGCCACCAGGGTGGTGTGATCCCTGGAATTGACGGCGTTGTCGATGATGTCCTTGTTGGCGTCCATCGCCGCACCGCCCACCATCGGATCGGTGGCGGCGGCATGGTCATGGCTGGCCATCGGCGCCTGGGCCAGGGCCAGCGGCGCGGTGGCGCCGGCCAGGCAGGCGAGCAGCAGCAGACCGGAGAACGAGGTTTTCATGTGCTTCTTCCCGAAAGACGCGTCGAGGTGACGCAGCAGGATCTACGCGGGAAGGGGCGCGGCGGATGCAGCGCCCGGTGCGTTGGCGTGGATGTCAACGCCGGGTGAGGCCGGCTCAGGCCACGCCGCGCTCGCTGGTGATCGTGGCACCTTCGCGCATCACCAGGGTGACCGGGGTCTTCTCGACCACCTCCAGCAGACGCCGCCATTGCGCGTCGCCGAGTGCGCCGCTGGCGTGCAGGACCCGATGCACCACCAGCCGGCCCGCCGCGTCGCGGGTGGAGCTCAGTTCGGCGCGGAACTGCCCCAGGTCCCAGCCTTTCTTTTCGGCATACATGCGCAGGGTGATCGCGGTGCACGCCGATAACGAGGCCAGGTACAGGTCAAACGGGGCCAGGCCGGCCCCCTGGCCGCCGAGCGCGGCCGGTTCGTCGGCGACCAGCGTGTGCGCGCCACTGCGCACCTCGTGGCGGTAGTTGGGGCCGTCGGAAACGATCTGGACCTGTGCCATGGCGATGCACCGTGCTGCGCGGGGAAGAGGTGGGCAGCATCGCATGCGGCAGGCCACGCCACCGCGGTACGCGCAGGACGCAGCGTTACAGCGACGCGCGGGCTTACTCCACGCCGGGAATCTTCTGCTGCAGCGCTGTCGTTTCGGCATCGCAGCCGTTGGCGGGCACGCCGCTGCCGCGCAGGCTGCGGATCTCGGCACGCGCGGCGGCCATGTCCGCGCTGAAGTCGGCGTTGGCATGCAATGCGGCCAGCGCACCGGCGGCCACCGCACGCCCCTGCAGCACGTCGCTCTGCCAATGGGCGTTGCAGATCAGCCGGTTCTCGCCGAAAGCACGGCCGCGGGCGAGCAGCGCATTGGCCTGGTCCGGGCTCAGTTCGGTCAGCAGCAGGGCCCAGGTCCAGCCGATCGCCGTGTGCCCGGAGGGGTAGGAACCATCGCTGCGCAGTGCGGCCTCGTCGGCTGGCGCACACGTGGCTTCCTTGTAGTACACGAAGGGGCGCGTGCGCTTGTAGTGGTCCTTGGCCGCATAGGTGGCCAACCCGGCATCGACCATGCTCCGCTGCAGCAGCAGGTAAAGGCGGGGGGTGTCCTGGCGGCTGATCGGCACGCCCAGCGCACAGGAGAACGTGCCGGCCACGTGCGGGAAGCTCAGGTCGGCATCGGCGCTGGCCAGCGCATAGCGCGGGGTGCCGCGCAGTTTCTGCGACGCGCGGCTGACGGCCTGGTCGCGCGCGAATCCGGGCGAGCCCTTGGCGGGCGGAGGCGGCAACAGGGCCAGGCTGTCGGGCAGGGCACGGCCCAGGTAGCCGGCCGGCACGCCGGGCCGCAGTTCCGGGACAGCCCGTGTCGGCTCGGTTGCTGCCGATGGTGGTGGCGTGGTCTGCAACGGTCCGGATGCGCAACCGGCCAACAATGCACACAGCAGCACCCGGGTGGCAGCACGCATGGCATCCTCCAGTGTCGCGGCCGTTGTGGCCGGCAGGGATCCAATCTGCAAGCATCGCGCGGCAGCGGCAAGCGGATTGCTACCTGCGCTGCACCAGTAAAACTACCGGTGGCCGCCCGGGCGCTGGTCCACAGCCAACGGGAACCGCACCTCGATGCGGGTGCCTCCAAGTGGACTGCGGGCCACCGCCAGGGTGCCACCGAGCAGGCGTGCGCGTTCTTCCATGCTGATCATGCCCAGGCCCGGCGCCAGTGCGCGACTGCACGGGGCCGGCATGCCGCGCCCATCGTCATCCACGCGCAGTACCAGGTCCTGGCCACGCACGGCGATCAACACTTCGGCCACCCGGGCCTGGGCGTGCTTGTCCACGTTGTTGAGGGCTTCCTGCACGATGCGGAACAGGCTCAGCTCCTGGTCGCCCTGCAGCGGCGGCGGATCTTCGATGCGGCAGCGCAGGCGCAACGCGCCGCGTGCGTTGCGCTTGATGCAGAACGCATCCAGCGCGCTGGCAAGCCCGGTGAAGCGCAGGATGCTGGGATGCAGTTCGTGGGAGATCGAGCGGATGTCGTTGGAGACCGCCAGCAGGTGCTCCTGCAGATCCACCACGGCGGCGCGCTCGTTCACCGGCACCTGGTTGCGCAGGCCGCTGAGGCGGATCGAGATGGCCGCCAGCGACTGGTTCACGTCATCGTGCAGGTCGCGCGCGATCCGCGTGCGTTCTTCCTCCTGCACCACCAGCATGCGCCCGGTGACTTCGCCCAGGCGGCGGTAGGCCTGCTGCAGCTGCAGGTGGTTGGACAGTTTCTGTTCGGACAAGGCGCCCAGGAACAGCAGCGCAAACCCGGTGCCCAGCGTCCACGCCTGCACGGGCAGCAGGTCGTGGCCGGGCGGGGGAGCGGCGAACGGGCCCATGTCCAGCAGGCTCAGCTGCATGCCCAGCACCGCCACCCCGAGCATGCCCAGGCTGGCCCCGCTTACCCCGAACACGATCAGCGCCCATACCAGCAGGGGGATGGGGGCCATCGCCAGCAACGGGGTCAACGCGCCGGGCGGCCACTCCGCCTGCCACAGCAGCGCCAACGCGCCGAGCAGGGTCAAGGCCAGCACGATGCTGCGCCAATGCCAGCCATGCCGCCGCTCGGGGCTGCGCAGCAGACGGGCCACGCTGACCACGGTGGGAACGATCAGCAGATAGCTGACGCTGCCGCACAGCGCGGCCGAGCGCAGGTCCGGATGCGGCAGCGCGCCGTTGCCGGTGCTGCTCACCAGCCATTGCCAGGCCGCGCTGCACACCGGCAGCGCGATGCATGCCAGCAGCAGGAACCAGGCGATATCCAGATAGCCCTCCAGCGCCGACTGCGCACCGCGCCAGCGCAGCAGCAGCGCGGCCGCGCCCAGTACCAGCGCGATTTCACCCAGGCTGGCCAGCAGTCGCGCCAGCGCGGTCTCCGGCACCAGCACCGCGCCGAGCACGGTACCGGCACAGGCGGCCAGCACGCAGGTACGCCATGCTGCGTGCGGCATGCACAGCAACCAGCCCAGCAGCAGCGGCCCGGGCAGCCACAACACGTGCAGGCGCAGCCCGGGAGCCACGCTGATGTTGGGCAGCAGCTGGCCCAGCAGGCACCCGGCCACCAGCGGCAACACGCAGGTGAAGAGATTGCGTAGATCAGGTGAGGTTCGCGTGGAGGCCGCGTCGCGGCTCGCGGTGGAGCGGGGGACAGCCGGGTCCGCAGGCTCGATGCCGATCGGTTTGACGGGGCTTGCTGACTGGACCATGCACCTCTGCACACCGTGGCTGGATACGGCTGGCTCGGACGCGGACGTGGGCGGTGCTTGTCGGCGCTGCCCAACGGCCCCACAATCGCGCCGATCTGAACACTTCCCGCTGTGGCCCGCTATCCGATTTCCGACCTGCTTCAGGGAGTTGGCATGGACGAACCGATGGCTGCATACACCCGCTTCGTGGTCGATGGCTTCGATGCCGACGCGCTGCTTGGCGTGGTGCGCGATACCCGCTTCGAGCAGCGCCTGCTGGGCGCCGGGCATTTCCGCGCCTGCCTGCAGCGGCTGGTATTTCCCGAATTCAGCCTGGACAGCGGCGCGTATTCGCTGCCGATCTTTGCCAGTGGCAGCTTTGCCGAGGGCATGATCGCGCTGGCGATGGCGGTGTCCTGCACGCAGCCGATGTGGGCCAACGGCCGCTGGATCGGCGCGGGGCAGGTGATGGTGTTCGCCGAGGACTGCGAGTTGAACGTGCGGCCCAGCCCGGGCGGCTGGCAGTGGGCGGTGTTGCTGATCCCGCGCGAGGTTCTGCAGCGCGGAGCGGTGCAGCGGGTAGGCCGCGAGCTGCGGCTGCCCAGCCATGGCTGGTACAGCCGCGCGACCGCGCCCACCGATGCCCAGGCGCTGCGCGATGGCGTGGCCCGCGTGCTGGACAACGCGGCCTGCCACCAGGGCCTGCTCAGCGCCGCCCAGGTGCAGGCGCAGGGCGAGCTGCTGCTGGGAGTATTCATCGATGCGGTGTTTGCCAGCGACAGCGGCCCGGAGAGCCGGGCCGTGGGCAACTGGGTCGAGCGCCAGCGCGATGCGATCGTGCGCCGCGCCGAGCGCTACCTGAAGACCCAGCTCGATCGGGCCTTCGATAGCCGCGCGTTGTCGCTGGCGCTGGGCGTGGGCGAGCGTCAGCTCGAACGCCTGTTCCGTGACGTGTACGGCCACGGACCGTGTCACTGGCACCAGCTGGCACGGCTCAACCTGGCGCGCAGTTCGCTGCTCCACGCGGGGCGGGACGGCAGCGTGACCGACATTGCCATGCGCTGCGGTTTCTCCCATTTGGGGCGCTTTTCTGTGACCTACCGCAATGTCTTTGGAGAATGTCCCCGCGACACCCTGCGCAGCTGATCGGCGTACGCACCCGACCCCGGTCTCGCCTCACAAAACCGTCACGGGAGTGCTCGCATGGTCAGCGCGCTGCGCGCCTGTTTGCACTGCGCACCGGCCCCGCTGCCGGTCGCACCGCCAGGGGCGCGGCAACTCAATCAGGGGATGATTGATACCGACGGAGACATCGCAATGAGCGTGATGTGTGAGCGTTCGCTTCCAACGCAGTTCCGCAGGGTCGTGGTGGCCGATGACCACATGCTGGTGGCCCAGGGCATCGAACGGCTGCTGACCGATACCTTTGCCACCATCGAACTGGTGGGGTCGGGCGAGCAATTGGTCGAATCGGTGCGGCGCGATCCCCCCGACGTGGTCGTGGCCGACATCAGCATGCCCGGCATGAGTGGCATCGACGCGATGCGGATGATGCGGGGCGAGGGCTATGCGATGCCGTTCGTGTTCCTGACCATGCACGACGAATCCAGCGTGGCGGCCGAGGCGATCCGGGCCGGGGCACGTGGCTACATCCTGAAGAGTTCAGCCGGTGACGAGCTGATGCGCGCCCTGGCCGGCATCATGGAGGGCCAGACCTACGTCACCCCGACCGTGGCCGCCAACGCCATCGTGTGCTCGGGCCGGCGCGCCTACAGCCTGACCGAGAAGCAGCTGCGCATCCTGGAGTACGTTGCACTGGGGCTGCGCTCCAAGCAGATCGCCTACGAACTCGGGGTCTCGGTGCGCACCGTTGAATCGCACAAGTACGCGATCATGCAGGAGCTGGGCGTGCACGGGACACTGGAACTGGTGCGCAAGGCCGAGCAGGAAGGTCTGATCCGGCACTGAGGCCAGGCACCGGCGAGCGCCGCGGCAAGTAGATTTACTTGCCTGCGCACGGGTGTTTTTCCCTTGTGGCCGCCCGTGGCCAACGCCCACCATCGCTGGACGCGTGGAACGGGCGGAAGCGATGAATGCGGTCCGTGTGCTGCTGGCCGAAGATGGATGTGCGATGGGGCGTCAGCTCCGCGGCCTGCTGCGCGAGCAGTTCGACGTGATCGGGCTGGTCCAGGATGGTGAGTCGCTGGTGCAGGCCGCGCAGTCGATGCTGCCGGATGTGGTGGTGACCGACATCGCCATGCCCGGGCTCAGCGGGCTGGAGGCGGCACGCCGTCTGCGCGCGCAGCGGCCGGTGCTGGGGGTGGTGTTCATCACCGTGCATGCCGAACTGCAGATGGTGCGGCAGGCGATGGCGCTGGGGGTGTGCAGCTACGTGCTCAAGTCCGATGCCGGCGATGACCTGTTGCTGGCGGTGCGCGCCGCGCTGGACGGCATGCCGTTCGTGTCGCGCTCGCTGCAGCGCTGAGCCGCGGCGCGTGCTCAGGCCAGGATCCCCACCAGCTTTTTCACCAGCTCGTCCACGGACATGGCCATCAAGGCCAGCGGGCCCAGCGGAAGCGCGGCGTGCGCGGCGATCCACGCCAGGTTCCAGCGGTTGAACGGCACCGCCGACATCCGCGCCAGGCCCTGGTAGACACCGCTGAAATCGGCATAGGCCGATGCATCGCCGTGGTCGAGCAGGCTGTCGGATCCGTCAGCGTCACCGGCCAGCACGCTGCCTGCGGCCTGCCAGCGCTGGTCGAACACGGTCGCGGCGCGATTGCCCAGCGCATCGAAGCGGAACAGGGCATGGCGCTTGGCCCGCATCAGGGTCGGCATCAGCACCAGCAGCGGTGCGACCAGCAGCACGGTGGCGCCAATGACGTAGCCGGCCAGGAGGTGGCGCAGCGAATACAGGGTCTGGCCCAGCCAGTACATCTGGTTGAGGCAGGCGCCGGCCAGGAGCAGGCCACCGGCCAGGGCGAGGATGGCAAAGCGCTCCTGGGCCAGGCCCAGGAAGGCCAGGCCCCCGGCGCCATCGGGATGCTCGGCATGCAGGCGCAGCCCCACCCGCGGCAGTCCGCACAACAGCACCGTCCAGAGCACGAAGCGCCACAGCCACAGCAGCCCCAGCAAGCGTGACAACGGCAGCGACACCCACTCATACCAGCGTCCGGCCGCGGTGAGCTGGTCGCCGTGCAGCCGCCAGTCGGCCACCCCCGGCAGCAGGTTGACCGCGTGCCCGGCCAGCCAGAACGGGGCCAGCGCGACCAGCAGGCACAGCAGCTCGGGCAGCCAGCTGTCACGCCCGCGCCGGATCCGCTGCAGCAGGCGTTCCAGCCGCGCGCTTCGGCGTGGCGGCACCAGGCTGGCATGACCGAGTTGGCGCAACGCATTGCGCAGCAGCGCGTCGGCATGCGGTGCGGCCAGCACCAGCAGCGGCACCACCAGCAGCAGGCGGCTCAGGGTGGCGTAGTCGCCCAGCAGCGCCATGCCGTTGCCGCCAGGCAGCAGCGTGCCGGCCGCGGCGGTCAGCAGCAGCGGTGGCAGCAGACACAGCAGCAGCAACGCCAGTGCCAGCCACCAGGACAGATGCGCGCGGTCGTGCAGCACGCCGGCCGCATGCAGCAGGCGGTGGACCAGGCCACCGCGCATCAGTGAATACCCGTATAGCGCCATGCCGTGCGTACTCCGGGGATGGACGACCGAAGCGGCTGCCCAGAGCGAGCATACCGCCGCCACCGGGCTGCGCCGGCGCAGTAAAAATACTGGGCACGGTGCAGTACCAATCCGGATGTGCGCGGTCGGCGGGGCGGCCAAGCTGGAGGCCTGTCGCAGGGAATCCGGCAATGCTCCTGGTGATCGACATCCTTACCCGTTTCTGGACCGACATGATCGATCGCGCGGACGGTCCGATGACCTTCCGCTTCTTCCTTCAGCCGACCATGGCGTTGATCACCGCGTTGATCGACGGCATCAAGGATGCGCGGACCGGCAGGGCGCCCTATGCCTGGCTGCTGGCCCACAGCAATGCCGGGCAGCGGCTGAGCACGTGGCGCGAGGGCGTCACTGCGACGACCCGCATCCTGCTGCTGGGCGTGGGCATGGACGTGATCTACCAGTTCCGCATGTTCGGCGGTTTCAAGTACCCGGTGGAAGCGTTCGTGATCGCCGTGGTGCTGGGCTTCCTGCCCTACCTGCTGCTGCGTGGCCCGATCAACCGCATCGCCAGCGGCTGGCTGCGCCGCCGCGGCGCCACCCAGCCCAAGGACCGTGGACCATGAGCACAGAGGATCCCCGCACCACGCTGGCCGGGCGCGCGGTCACCATCGGCGAGGCCCGCGACCTGCTCGGCGGCACCGACGCGGCCTCGATGGAACTGTCCTCGCGGCGCACCGGGATGTCGTTCCAGCGCACCCGGATGAGCGCCGACCGTACCTTGATGTCGATCATCCGCACCGCGCTGTCGCTGATCGGCTTCGGCTTCACCATCTACCAGTTCTTCGGGCACATGCTGGAGGTGCCCGGTACCACCCTGCGTCCGCATGCACCGCGCAACTTCGGCGTGGCACTGGTGGCGCTGGGCCTGGTCCTGCTCACCCTCGGCATCGTCTACCACCTGCGCTACATGAAGCAGCTGCGCAGCGAACGCGACCTGATGATCCGCGAAGGGCTGATCCACGGCGAGAGCCACTACCCGATCTCCCTGACGCTGATCACCGCCGGCCTGCTGTGGCTGCTCGGCGTGCTGGCGATCGCCGGGATGACCTTCAACGTGGCGCCATTCGCATGAGCCGCCGCACAGCCGGATCCACAGGAGCGATGCGATGAGTGCGGTCATCGATGACATGGTTGCGCTGGACGGCGGGGTCTTCAGCATGGGCTCCAACGACCATTACCCGGAGGAGCGGCCGGCGCACAAAGTGCGGGTGGGACCGTTCCGGATCGACCGCTATGCGGTCACCAACCGCGATTTCTCGCGCTTCGTGACCGCCACCGGCTATCTCACCCTGGCCGAGCGGCCGGCCGACCCGCGCGACTACCCCGGCGCCGATCCGGCGCTGCTGGTGCCGTCCTCGGTGGTGTTCGTGCAGCCGGCCCATCCGGTGGACATGTCCAACCCACACAACTGGTGGCACTACGTGGCCGGCGCGGACTGGCGCCACCCGCGCGGCCCCGGCACGCACCTGGAGGGGCTGGACGACCACCCGGTGGTGCACGTGGGCTTTGCCGACGCGTTGGCCTATGCCACCTGGATCGGCAAGCAGCTGCCCACCGAGGCCGAGTGGGAATTTGCCGCCCGGGGTGGCCGCACCGAGGGTGAGTTCGCCTGGGGCGACACCCTCACCGTGCGCGGCCGGCACCAGGCCAACACCTGGCAGGGCCAATTCCCGTGGTTGAACCTGGACGAGGACGGCCATCGCTGGACCGCGCCGGTGGGCAGCTACGCGCCCAATGGCTACGGGCTCTACGACATGATCGGCAACGTCTGGGAGTGGACCAGCGACTGGTACCAGCAGCACGACCAGCTGCAGGGCCGGCCCTGTTGCGCCATCGAGAACCCGCGCGGCGGTGAGCGCGAGCGCAGCCACGATCCACGCGATGCCAGTGCCATTCCACGCCGGGTCATGAAGGGCGGCTCGCACCTGTGCGCGCCCAACTATTGCCGCCGCTACCGGCCGGCCGCGCGGATGGCGCAGCCGGTGGATACCTCCACCTGCCACCTCGGCTTCCGCTGCGTGGAACGCGGATGAACCGCCGCGTCCCGCCGCTTCGCCGCCTCCGGAGGATCGCCGATGTCCGCCCTCAAATCCTGGCTGGTGGCATGTACCGAGCCGGTCGTGGTGGTGATCGATGCGATGGCGCTGGTGCTGATCGTACTGGCCACGGTGATCGCCTTCGTGCGTGGGGTGCGCCTGCTGCTGTCGGGGCACGCCGACAACGTGGCGCGCCGCGACCTGTGGCTGGAGTACGGGCGCTGGCTGGTGGCCGGGCTGACCGTGCAACTGGCCGCCGACATCCTGGAGTCCTCCATCTACACCAGTTGGGACAGCATCGGCCAGCTGGGGGCGATCGCGGTGATCCGGACCTTCCTCAACGTGTTCCTGGAGCGCGACATCCAGGAAGTACGCGAACGCCAGCGACGTGCTGCCGCCCGCCAGGGCGCGGCAGCGCGCAACCGACCCGAGAGGTGATCCACATGGGCAGCCCATCCTTCCGCCACTACCGTCGTTCCAGCGGGATCTGCGCGGCACTGCTGGGTGCGCTGGCACTCGCTGCCAGCCTGCAGGCACATGCCACCGAAGGCGCACTGGGGCGATCGATCACCGGGATGCAGATCACCTCCTATGCCGGGGTGATCCCGCCCGAACCGGGCATGCAGTGGTCGCTCAGCTACGTGCGCTACGACGGCAGGATCGGCGCCAGCCGGGCCGCGCCGATCGCTGGCCAGATCTCGCTCGGGCTGGAGGCCGACGTCAGCCTGACCGCTGCCACCGGCGTGTACGTGTGGCCCACCCACGCCGGCAAGTGGAACTTCGCCTCGATGCTGACCGTGCCGTACATCACCGCCGACGTCACCGCCAACCTGGACGGGCCCTTGGGCGGCCGCCGCCAGGTCAAGGACAGCGCCTCCAACCTGTTCGACGTGTACTTCGCGCCGTTCATCGCCGGCTACCACATCGACCCGGTGCAGCACGTGTCCTTCGGCGTGTATGTCTACGCGCCCACGGCCAAGTACGACCCGGGCAAGCTGGCCAACCCCGGCCTCAACGTCTGGACGCTCTCGCCCAGCGTGGGCTACACGCACCTGTTCCAGGCGGGCACGCTGGAGTTCAGCGTGCTGGGTGCGGTGGACTGGTACAGCCGCAACGACGATACCGACTACAAGAACGGCCTGGTGGCGCGTAGCGACGCACTGCTGGTCAAGCGCACGCCCAGCGGCTGGGGGTTTGGCGCTGCGGCGGGCTGGATCCAGCAGCTGCAGGACGACGACGGCGCCACCGCCGACCGTCTCAACGGGTTCAAGGGGCGCTCGTTCGGCGTCGGCCCGGTGCTGACCTACGGCAAAAAGTGGTCCGGGGGTGAACACCTGGACGTGTCGCTGCGCTACATCGGCGAATTCAGCGTGCGCAACCGCTTCGAGGGCGATCCCTGGAGCATCTCGATCAGCGGCGGGTTCTAAGCCGCGCCGTCCCTACCTGCTGCCTGGAGACACGCTCATGCTTGCCGCACACCGCCACATGGCCTGGACGACCTGCCTGCTGCTTGCGTCGCTTCCTGCCGCGCACGCCGCAACCCGGGTCGCCACCCAGCCGCCCCCTGCCGCCGCACCCGCCGCCGCCCAGCCCGAGCGCGATCCCGAGGCGCTGGCCGCGCTGGACCGGATGGGCGCGGCGCTGCGTGCGCTCAAGCAGTTTTCGCTGGTCTCCCAGGCCAGCACCGAGGTGGTGCTGGAGGACGGACAGAAGATCGAACTGGATGGCACGGTCACCTACAAGGTGCGGGCGCCGAACCAGCTGTTCCTGGAGCTGAGCAGCGACCGACAGTTGCGCCAGCTCTACTTTGACGGCAAGCAGCTGTCGCTGTATTCGCCGCGCCTGAAGTACTACGCCCAGGTCGACGGGCTGGAGGCGACCATCGCTGACCTGGTCGACGCCGCCGCCACCCGCTACGGCATCGAGATGCCGCTGGCCGACATGTTCCTCTGGGGCACCGACAAGGCGCCCAGGAGCGCCATCCGCGGCGCACTGCACGTGGGCGGGGGGCTGGTGGATGGCGAGGCGATCGAGCAGTACGCCTTCCAGCAGGACCAGGTGGACTGGCAGATCTGGATCTCCAAGGCCACCTCGCTGCCGAAGAAACTGATCATCACCGCCCTGGACGACCCGGCGTTGCCGCAGTATCGCGCCGAACTGCACTGGAACACGCGCGGCACGCTCAAGGACAGCGCGTTCGCGTTCACCCCGCCGGCCGGTGCCGTGCGAATCAAGCTGGTGCCGGTGGCCGTGGTGGTCGCCGCCGATGGACAGGAGAAGTGACATGCAGACCGTGACCGGCAAGTCGCTGCCGCTGGTGATGCTCGGTGCCGGCGCGCTCCTCGGGCTGGCATTGTGCAGCCCCCCGGCGGCCGCCCAGCATGGCGGCGGGCTCCGCGGTGGCGGCGCGCGTGCTGCCGCCCACACCAATATCAATCGTCCGGTACAGCGCCCGCAGGGCGGGGCAGTGAACCGGAGCGGTGCGGCCAACGTCAATCGCAACGTCAATCGCAACCGCAACGTGGACGTCAACCGCAACGTCAACCGCAATGTCGATGTCGACGTGCACTACCACGACGACCATTGGAACAGTTGGGACGACCATCCCTTCGCCACGGCGGCGGCCGTGACCGCCGGCGTGGCGGTGACCTCGGCG
>DJBL01000029.1:841-1195 GCA_002435595.1 Stenotrophomonas maltophilia | reverse complement strand
GGCGTGGCGGTGACCTCGGCGGTGATCGGCTCGATCGTCAATTCCGTGCCGCCCAGCTGCGTCACTACGGTGATCAATGGCATGGCCTACCAGCAATGCGGCAGCACCTGGTACGAGCCGCGCTACGCCGGCACCACCGTGCAGTACGTGGTGATCAACCCGCCGCGCTGACCGGTCGTTGTGCCTGCAACCGATCCCGTTTTCCCGCCGCGCCTTGTTTCCGCCGTCGCTGCACCCGCAGCGCGACCCTTCCCGCAACTGGAGCCTGCGTCATGAAAGCCTTTGCCATCGCCGTCCTGGCCAGCTCGCTGGTCGCCTGCGCTTCCTCACCCACGGTCAAGACCGACTACGACA
>DJBL01000029.1:0-658 GCA_002435595.1 Stenotrophomonas maltophilia | reverse complement strand
CCGCCAACTTCGGCGCGTACAAGACCTACTCCTGGGCGATCACGCCCCAGGCCGGCTCGCCACTGGTGCAGCAGCGCATCGTGGAGGGGGTCAACACCCGCCTGCAGGCCAAGGGCCTGCGCGAGCTGCCGCAGGGCGGCGACATCGCCCTGGCAGTCCACGTCGTCACCGCACAGAAGCAGACCCTGGACACCTTCTACACCGGCAGCGGCATGGGCGGCTGGGGCTGGCGTGGCGGCTGGGGCGGCGGCATGGCGATGGGCAGCGCGACCACCCAGGTGCACACCTATGACGTGGGCACGCTGGTGGTGGACATGTTCGATGCCCGCAGCAAGCAGGCGGTCTGGCGCGGCACCGCCAGTGGCACGGTGCCGAGCTCGCCGGCGAAGGTCAATGCGGCCGTCGATGCGGGCCTGGACAAGATCTTCGCCGCGTATCCGCCGGGCGCCAGCGCGGCCCGCTGATCGGTGCCGCGGGCGCTTTGATGGCTTCACCGCGCGGTGCCGCGCCGGGGTTCTCCCTCCCGCCGGCGCGACATCGCGCATCTTCCAGGCATGCCGAGGTGCTTGATGTCGATCCCCTGCCGCGCGCTTGGCTGCCTCCTGCTGCTGGTGCCGTTGGGCGCGACCGCCCAGGCCGACAGCGCGTCCGCCGCGCG
>DJBL01000064.1 GCA_002435595.1 Stenotrophomonas maltophilia | reverse complement strand
ATCCGGCGGCGGCTTCTGCAGGCCGTGCCGGTGGCGGCATCGCCAGCGCTGACGGCGGCGGCACGCCTGCGCCGGCCGATGCCCCGGCGCCGACGCCGCAGGTCGATACCGCCGAGCTGGAAAAGATGCTGGCCCGCGCCAACGAGTACACCGATGGGGCGATCAGCAATGTCGAACGCCGCCTGGACAAGATGGACAAGCGCTTCAACCGCATGGCGGCGATGAGCAGTGCGCAGACCGCGATGGCGATGAATACCGCCGGCCTGGCCACCTACAACCGCCTCGGTGCGGGCGTGGGCTACAGCGATGGCGAATCGGCCATGGCGGTGGGCTACCAGCGGGTGCTCAACGAACGCGGCTCGGCCACCTTCAGCCTCAATGGGGCGTTCACCAACAGCGGTGAGCAGAGCGTTGGCCTCGGCGTGGGCATCGGCTGGTAAGCGGCGGGGCAGGGCACCCGTGCGGTGCCCTGTCCGCTGCATCACAAGGGGATTTCGATGGAAAACATCAGCGACCAGATCGCGTGGCGACTAGGGTATCTGGCCCTCCTGCAGGGTGTCATCGCGCGGCTGGCCAACAGTGCCACGGCGATGAAGGCGGGCAGCGTAGCGGTGCTGACGGCGCTGCTGGCCTGCTCGCTCGGCGATCAGGTGCCCTTCCACTGGGCGTTGTTCCTGCTGCCGGGCGGGCTGTTCATGGGCTTCCACGCGTTCTTCCTGCAACAGGAGCGCGCCTTCGTGTGTTTGTACAACGCGGCGAGCGATGCGCCGCTGGCACAGTTGATCGCCTATCGCATCGACGGCGCGCGGCTGGCGGCCGTGCGCGAGCCACTGCTCAACGTGGTGTGTCGGCCCACGGTGCTCGCGTTCCACCCGCCATTGGTCGCCGCCGTAGTGCTGGCGTACCTGTTCGTCCAGGAGGCACGCCGATGCTGCTGAAGCTGCGCATACGCTGTTTCACCGGCGCCGCGCTGGCGGTGGACCCGGTGGCCATCGCGGCCTTCCAGGCGCGGTGCGGCCCGGCGGCTCCCGACCTGGCCGCCTGCCTGAAGGACAGCCTCGAGCTGCTGGATGTCGAGTCGGCGCAGCGGGCATTGCTGCCTGCACGTCACGCCGACGTGTTCATTTCCCACGGCGCCGTGGACCGCCAACAGGTGCTGCAATTGGCGGTGATGCTGGAGCAGGTGGGCCTGAGCGTGTACGTCGACTCCTGTCTCTGGCGCCATGTGGATGCAGTGCAGCGGGAGATGGACGCAGGGCGGTCCACGCGCCGGCGTTCGGTGGACGCCCATCCTGTGTTCCCGCGTGTGCCAGCTCGCCCGTCGGCCAGCGTCTGCATGGTGGTCAACGCCACGCTGCAGCGTCTGATCGATGGCTGCGAACTGTTCCTGCACCTGGAGGGCGAGTCGGCGCTCGCGGAGGCGCGCGTGGACGACGGCCAGCATGACGGCGCCCCGTGGGTGTTCTCCGAGCTCACCTTCGCCCGGCACCTGCCGCGACGTGGCCGGCCACGGCCGGTACTGACTGGGTTGCCGTCCGGCACGGGCGGAGCGCGCGCGTTGTTCGGCCCTCCCGGCGCGCCCCACGTGCTGGGCTGGGAGGTGCTGGAGCGCGCGATCGCCGACACCACGGGTTTTCCGCTCACCTCCTACCGGGACGACTACCCGGTTTTCCTGGATCACCTGTACGGAAAGCTGCCCCTGAGCCCTCAAGAAAGGCAGCTGCTTGGCTGGGCGTGACGCGGCGTACCGGGTCATGGCGAACAACGTGGAACGCGGCAAGGAGAAAACAGAATGCTTCTGGATGTGAGGATCACCGATTTCGACGCCCTGCGCCTGCAGGTCAGCCAACCCGAGCTGGATGCTTACCGGGCGCGCAACACCCCCGAGCTTGACGACCTCACCGCTTATCTGTCGGGAGAGGACAACCTGCTCGACGCCCAGGCCATTGCCGCGCATCTGTTTGCGACCGAGCCGGTCGATGTGTTCCTGTCACATGCCCACGCCGATCATGACGCCGTGGTGGCGCTCGCGGTGACCCTGGAGAGGCTGGGACTGCGGGTGTTCGTCGACGCGTGTGTCTGGGGCGACGTATACGCCTTGCTGTTGAAGGTGGACCAGGCCAGGGCCGGGATCCCTGGCGAACCCGGCGTGTTCAACTACACCCGTGCCACCCGCAATGCCGCCAACATGTACATGATCCTCAGCGTGGCACTGCAGCGCATGATCGATCAGTCGGAATTGCTGCTGTTCCTGGACAGCAGCGCAGTGCGGGTGCAGGACTACGTGGAGGGGGAGGCGTACATCGGCTCGCCGTGGATATTCGCCGAGTTGATGTTCGCGCAGATGGTGGCGCGTCGGCCGCGCCTGGCCGGCATCGGTACGGAAAATCTCAGCGAGGCCCTGGCCAGGAACGAGGCCGGGGCAACCGCGCCGATGGTCCGCTACCGATTGCCTGAAAGCTCGCACACGATGCCGTCCGCCACGTTGAAGCGGCTGATCTCCAGCGCGACGTTTGCCGCCACGCTGGCGACCCGCTTCAGGCTGCGCAGCAGTAGCTACGATTTCCTGGACCAGTTTTACCGGGAACTCCCGCTGAGCGCGGCAGAGCGCGAACTGCTGGGGTGGGCGGACGAGGCGCGGTAGCGCCTTGCGCAACGCTGCGGCTCAGGGCCTGCGTCCAGGGGCCGCGCTTTGAGGGCGGGCGCGCCGCGCGCCCGCAAACGGCGTTGGCCCACCTGCGCCGGCCCACGGGGGCAGGCGCAGGTCGGTCCGTAGCGGGGTACTACCCCGTGGCCAGGTAGCCGGCAATCTCCGCTTCGGCCAACACCTCGCGCAGCTGCGCCGCCGATGCCCGCCGCATGGGCTTCTCGTCGATTGCCGACAGTGGCGGCTGGCGCAGGGCGTCGTAGGGCAGTACCGCGATGTCGAAGGTCAGGTCTTCGGCGCTGAACACCCAGACCGGCACATCCAGGACGCGCTCCCGGTCCAGGCGCAGGCGGCGCGTGCGCAGTTCGGCCGGGATGCCGTGTTCGTCGAAGTGCCGCTGCACCGCATCGGCGTCGTCGCTGTGCACCTGCAACTGCACCGGGCTGTTGGCGTCGGCGGTGCCTTCCAGCACCGGCCCACACAGGCGCGGCGCGAAGCGGGCCAGGAACTCCATCGCACGCAACGCCGCCTCGCGCCGCTGGCGCAGTTGGCTGCCGTGGTCCGGCCCGGCAAACAGGCGCTGATACTCGCGCAGCGCGTCCTCGATCTCGGCGTTGCGGGGCAGGGAAGCGTCATCGTGGATGTCCAGCCGGGCCGCCGCCTTGAGCTTGGCCTGGTGGTAGTCGCGGATGCCCCCCTCGGCCATCAGCCGGGCCGCTTCATGGGCGAGCCGGTGGCGGCGCTCGCGGGTCTGGGTGGCTGCATGCTGACGGGCTCGATGCATGACCGTTACTCCTGTGCGACCTGCACGGCAATGTACACCGGCGATGTGACAAGGAGGTAGAGCCACCCCATGGGTGGCTGCGCGCACTGCCGGCTGTGCGTGGTAGTGGCCCTACGCCGGCCGGCAAAAAAAAGGCCGGGCAATGCCCGGCCTGTTTCTTTCCGCAGGGCCGGGGCATGCCCGGCACCGGCGATCAGAAGATGTCGAACGCGGCGTCGTCGGCCTGCTGCACATGGGTGTCGAAGCTGAAGTCCTCGATCTTGTCCATGTCTTCCACCTTGACCCACTCGGTGGCGCCGTTGAGCGTGGCCTGGACCATGCCCGAGGGCGGGTCGTTCTTGGCCACCGGGGTGTCCTTGAGTGCCACGCGCATGTAGTCGATCCAGATCGGCAGCGCCGCCTTGCCGCCGTACTCGCGGTAACCCAGCGAACGGAAGTCGTCGCGGCCGACCCATACCGTGGTGGCATACGGCCCACCGAAGCCGGAGAACCAGGCGTCGCGGTGGTCGTTGGTCGAACCGGTCTTGCCACCCACGTCCTCGCGGCCGAGCACCTTGGCCGCGGTGCCGGTGCCGCGCTGGACCACGTCGCGCATCATCGAGACCAGCTGGTAGGCGGTGCGGGCATCGATCGCGCGCGGGGCGACCTTGGCATCGGGGTTGACCGGCTTGGGCGGCTCGGCCGGCTGCTCCGGCTTGGCCGCGGCGGTGGCCGCCGCCGGGGCTGCGGCGGCGCCGAAGTTGAAGCCATCCACCACCTGGCTGACCGGCGCGCCGCCACTGGTGCCGGCGCAATCGCGGCAGGCCAGGGCCGGGTTTTCCTTGAAGACCACGTTGCCGTCGCGGTCGGTCACCTGGTCGATCACCCAGGTGTCCACGCGCGAGCCGCCGTTGGCGAACACGGCGTAGCCGCGCGCCACCGACAGCGGGGTCAGCGAGGCGGTGCCCAGCGACATCGACAGATTGGGCGGCAGCTCGGCCTCGGCAAAGCCGAATTCGCTGATGTACTTGCGCGCGTAATCCACGCCCATGCCATCGAGCAGGCGCACCGAGACCAGGTTGCGCGACTGCACCAGCGCCTCGCGCAGGCGCATCGGGCCGCGGAAGCCGCCGCCGTCGTTCTGCGGCGACCAGGTCTTGCCACGGCGGTCGCGGAACACCACCGGGGCGTCGAGCACGATCGAGGCCGGGTTGAAGCCCTTGTCGAAGGCGGCCGCGTAGATGAACGGCTTGAAGCTGGAGCCGGGCTGGCGGCGCGCCTGGGTGGCACGGTTGAACTTGTTGCCGGAGAAGCTGAAGCCGCCCACCAGCGCCTTCAGGGCGCCGCTTTCGGCGTCCAGCGAGACCAGCGCGGACTGGCCGCGCGGGATCTGGTCGATCAGCCACTGGCCTTCCTTCTCGCCGGCGCGCACGCGCACCAGGTCGCCGCGGGTCAGCAGCGCGGCCGGGCTCTTGTTGGCCCAGCGGCTGGCCGCCACCGGCAGCACCAGCTCGCTGCGGTTGGCCAGCACCACGGTGGCGCTGCCATCGGCAGCGGTGGAGGCCACGACCGCCGGCAGCAGGCCGGACTGGGCCGGGATGCCGGCCAGCTTGGCGGCCAGGGCCTTCGCATCGGCGTCGGCGGGCAGGTCGAAGTGCTGTTCCACCCCGTGCCAGCCGTGGCGGTGGTCGTACACGCGCAGGCCATCGCGCACGGCGATGTTGGCGGCGGTCTGCAGCTCGGCGTTGATGGTGGTGGTGACGTGGTAGCCCTTGTTGACCACGTCGCCGCCGAAGCGGGCGATCATTTCCTGGCGGACCAGTTCGGCCACGTAGGGAGCCTCGACCTGCACCGGCGGCTCATGCGCGCTGGCGTGCATCGGCACCGCCTTGGCGGCGTCGGCCTCGGCCTGGCTGATGAAACCCAGGCTGGCCATGCGCTGCAGCACGTAGAAGTCGCGGCGCTCGCGGGCGCGCTCGGGGTTGCTGATCGGGTTGCCCGAGGAGGGGAACTTGGGAATGCCGGCCAGCGAGGCCATTTCGTCCAGGTCCAGCTCGCCCAGCTTCTTGCCGTAGTAGAACTCGGCCGCGGCGGCCACGCCGTAGGCCCGGTTGCCGAAGAAACTCTTGTTCAGGTACAGCTCGAAGATCTCGTCCTTGCTCAGCTCGGACTCGATCTTGCGCGCCAGCAGGATCTCCGACAGCTTGCGGGTGTAGCTGTACTCCGAGCTCAGGAAGAACTGCCGGGCCACCTGCTGGGTGATGGTGGAGCCGCCGGGGACCCGCTTGTCGTTGGTGGTGGCCAGCAGCCACACCGCGCGCCCGATACCCTTGTAGTCGACCCCCCCGTGCTCGTAGAAGCGGGCGTCCTCGGTGGCCAGGAAGGCCTGCTTGAGGCGCTCGGGGACCTCCTTCATGGTGATCGGGGTGCGCCGGGATTCGCCGAACACGGCCATCAGCTTGCCATCGCTGGCATAGACGTACATGGGCTCCTGCATCTCGATGTCGCGCAGGGTCTGCACGTCCGGGAGCTTGGAGGAAACGGCGAAGTACAGGCCACCCAGGACGGCGGCGCCGATCAGGCCCAGGACCAGGACGGTGACCAGCAACCAGCGCAGCCAGCGGCGAAAGCGTGTCATCAGTGACAGATTCCGATTGCGAATTTCGTGGCCGCAGAGTATAGATTACGCAAGGGAACGGCTGGGGCCGTTCCTGGGGAGAGCAGGTCGATCATCGTTTGGGGACGTGTGAAACGTGTCGTAGTGCACGTTTTGCCGCGAACGGTTGCGCTTTGCTAAAAAAACGTTATTAATGCGCGGGCGCAGGTTCTGCGTCCAAGTGCCCGTCGGCAGGGGAGAAACCGTGGGGCTTATCCCAAAAAGCCAGTCGCCGCTTATTGGCGTCGACATCAGCTCGACTGCAGTAAAGCTCTTGCAGCTTTCCCGCAGTGGCAATCGTTTCCGCGTGGAACATTACGCTGTGGAACCGCTACCGCCGAATGCGGTGGTGGAGAAGAACATCGTTGAGGTCGAGGCTGTCGGTGAGGCTATCCGACGTGCCGTGAACCGTTCCGGTACCAAGGCCCGGCACGCTGCTGCGGCTGTGGCCGGTTCGGCGGTGATCACCAAACTGATCCCGATGCCGGCCGATCTGGACGAGAACGACATGGAAGCCCAGGTCGAACTCGAAGCCGTCAACTACATCCCGTACCCGATCGAGGAAGTGAACCTCGACTTCGAAGTGCTGGGCGCCATCCCCAACAACCCGGAAATGGTCCAGGTGCTGCTGGCGGCGTCGCGGTCGGAGAACGTGGAGCTGCGCCAGTCGGCGCTGGAACTGGGCGGGCTGACCGCCAGGGTCATGGACGTGGAGGCCTTCGCGGTCGAAAACGCCTTTGCCCTGGTCGCCAGCGAGCTGCCCATCGCCAGCGATGGCGTGGTGGCGCTGGTGGACATCGGTGCCACCATGACCACCCTGAACGTCCTGCGCGGCGGGCGGAGCCTGTACAGCCGCGAACAGGTGTTCGGCGGCAAGCAGCTGACCGACGAGGTGATGCGCCGTTACGGCCTCACCTACGAGGAAGCCGGCCTGGCCAAGCGCCAGGGGGGGCTGCCGGAAAGCTATGAAATGGAAGTGCTGGAGCCGTTCAAGGAAGCCACGGTCCAGCAGATCAGCCGTCTGCTGCAGTTCTTCTACGCCGGTAGCGAGTTCAACCGCGTGGACCACATCGTGCTGGCCGGCGGTTGCGCGGCGCTGGCCGGGCTGCCGGAGATGGTGGAAGAACAGCTGGGCGTGGCCACCGTGGTGGCCAATCCGCTGGCACAGATGACGCTGGGTCCGAAGGTGCAGGCGCATGCCCTGGCCCAGGACGCCCCGGCGCTGATGATTGCCACCGGTCTGGCGCTGAGGAGCTTTGACTGATGGCAAGAATCAATCTATTGCCTTGGCGCGCCGAACGGCGCAAGCAGCGCCAGCGCGACTTCTACGGCATGCTCGGCTTCGCCGCCATCGGCGGGGTCCTGCTGTCGCTGATGATCTGGTTCTACTACGACCGCCAGGTCAGCGGCCAGGGCGAGCGCAACAGCTTCCTGACGGCCGAGATCGACAAGGTCAAGGAGCAGAACAAGGAGATCGACCGCCTTGATCGCCAGAAGGACCGCCTGCTGGCCCGCAAGAAGGTGATCGAGGAGCTGCAGGCCAAGCGCTCGCAGATGGTGCACCTGTTCGATGCCCTGGTCCGCACGATCCCCGACGGGGTGGTGCTGACCGCGCTCAAGCAGGAAGGCGACATCCTCACCCTGGAAGGCCGCACCCAGTCCAATGCCCGGGTCAGCGCCTACATGCGCAACCTGGAAAGCTCGGGCTGGATGAGCAAGCCGGAACTGTCGGTGATCGAAGCCAAGAAGCCTGACCAGAAGCCGGGCAGCGTTGGCCCGGTGACCGATATCAGCGCCTTGCCGTACATGTTCGTGGTCAAGGTGACGTTGCCGGCGCAGAGCGCTCCGGTCGACGGCGTGGCCCTGGATGGCAGCGTGGTTGAACCGGCCGATGCGACCGCCACGCCGGCAGCGCCGGCAGTGGCACCGCTGTCGCCGGCCGCCGCGCCGGCCGC
>DJBL01000061.1 GCA_002435595.1 Stenotrophomonas maltophilia | reverse complement strand
CCGGCACCGCGGCCACGCCGGCTGCCAGCGACGCGCCGACCGCCGCGCGCGTCACCATCAACGAGTACCTGGTGCGCGGCAACAGCGTGCTGGACGCGCGCGACATCGAGCGCGCGGTCACCCCGCACCTGGGCCCGGACCGCACCCTGCAGGACGTCGAGGCGGCACGCCTGGCGCTGCAGGCGGCTTACCAGCAGCGCGGCTACCAGTCGGTGTATGTCGACCTGCCCGAGCAGCAGGTCAGCGGCGGCGTGGTGATCCTGCAGGTGACCGAATCGCGCGTTGGCCAGGTCAACGTGGTCGGTGCGCGCCATAACGATCCCGAGCGCCTGCGCGCGCGGGTACCGGCGCTGCAGAGCGGGCAGGTGCCCGATTTCGAGGTGGCCCAGCAGCAGTTGACCGAGCTCAACCGTGGCGGCAAGCGCCAGGTGGTGCCGCTGGTCAAGCCGGGCGCCGCCGAGGGCACCATGGACGTGGAACTCAAGGTCGAGGACAAGACGCCGTGGCGCGTCAGCGCCAGCGTCAACAACGACCACAGCGTGGATACCGAACCGCTGCGCAGCATCCTCAGCATCGGCCACGACAACCTCTGGCAGAAGGATCACACCGCCTCGCTGACCTTCTTCGCCGCCCCGCAGGACCTGGACCAGGCCAACGTGCTGTCGGGCTCCTACGGCATGCCGCTGGGCGGCCCGGACTGGATGCTGGAGTTCTCCGGCTACCGGTCCGACAGCAACGTGGTCTCCAGCGGCCAGACCAACGTCACCGGCAAGGGGCATGCGCTGGGCGTCAAGCTCAACCACAGCCTGCCGATGACCGGGGCGTGGTGGCACCAGCTCTCGGCCGGCATCGACTTCAAGGACCTGGACGAATCGGTGGCGATGGTGGGCCAGGCCTCGGACTTCGCGCCACTCAAGTACGCCCCGCTCACGCTGGGCTACAGCGGCTTCCGCCAGGGCGACAAGCACCAGCTCAGCGTGGCACTGCAGGCGGTGTTCGGCGCGCGCAGCCTGTTCGGCTACGGCAGCACCGACGATCAGTTCGACTGGAAGCGCGCCTATGCCGATTCCAGCTTCTTCGCGCTCAAGCTGGATCTCAGCGATACCTACACCCTGGACAGCGGCGCGCAGTGGTTCGCGCGGATCTCGGCGCAGATGACCGACCAGCCGCTGGTGTCAGGTGAACAGTTCGCCGCCGGCGGCATGTACTCCACCCGCGGCTATCGCTCGGCCGAAGGCATCGGCGACTACGGCGCGCTGGCCACCGTGGAGTGGCGCACCCGTCCGTTCGGCCTGTGGGGCCTGCAGGACTGGCGCGTGTACGCCTTCCTCGATGGCGCCTGGCTCGGCCTGCGCCGGCCCCTGCCCGAGCAGGCCGACAGCAGCACCCTGTCGGCCGTCGGCCTGGGCAGCAGTCTGCGCATCAGCGACCACTTCAATTTGCGCCTGGACTACGGCCACACGCTCAGCGACGGCCCCACCACCACCAAGGGCGCACACCGCCTGCACCTGAGCGTCGGCGCCAGCTACTGAGCCGACCCACGAATTCCCCGGAGACAGTCCCCATGCAACGCTTTCTTGCCCTGTTGTTGTTCTGCCTGAGCATGTCCACGCTCGGTGTCGCCCGCGCCGACACGCCGTGGTGGCAGACCGACTGGAAGTACCGCAAGCCGATCACCCTCGATGCCGGCCCCAACGGTGCCGCGCTCGGTGGCAACCTCGGCCGCACCCCGGTGCTGGTGCGCCTGCACACCGGCAACTTCGCCTTCGATGGCGTGGCCGACGGTGGCAGCGACATCCGCTTCATCGGCGCCGATGGCCACACCGTGCTCAACCACCAGGTCGAGCAGTACGACGCCAGCCTCGGCATGGCGTTGATCTGGGTGGATGTGCCCGCCGTCAGCGGCACCGCCCCGCAGACCCTGTGGATGTACTACGGCAATGCCGGCGCGCCCGCCGCCGCCAATGGCCAGCGCGTGTTCGATCCGGACTACAGCGCGGTGTACCACTTCGCCGAAGGCGCCGAGCCGCACGACACCACCGCCTACGTCAATCATCCCAGTGGTCCGTTCACCCCGGCCGAGGGCGCGATCATCGGCCGCGGCGCGCAGGTGTCCGGGCAGCCGCTGCACCTGCCGGGCTCGCCGTCGCTGGCCATCGCGGCCAAGGGCGCGATGACCTTCTCGGCGTGGATCAAGCCGGCCCAGCTCGGTCCGGACCAGGCCCTGTACACCCGCCGCGAAGGCGGCAACGTGGTGATTGTCGGCCTCGACAATGGCGTGCCCTACGTGCGCGTCAACCAGCAGCGCAGCCAGCCGGTGCCGGCGCTGGTGGCCGGGCAGTGGTCGCACCTGGCGGTCACCGCCAGCGAGGGCAGCGTGGTGCTGTACGTGGGTGGCCGCGCGGCCACCCGTATCGACGCCGACCTGCCCGCGCTGTCCGGCGAGGCGCTGCTGGGCGCCGATGTGGCCCCGGCCGCCGGCCAGGCCGATGCCATCGCGATGGCCCAGCCGTTCACCGGCGACATCGACGAAGTGCGCGTGTCCAAGGTCGCGCGCGCACCCACCCAGCTGCTGGCCGATGCCAGCGCGCAGGGCGCCGAATCGCGCCTGGTCACCTTCGGTGAGGACGAGCAGTCCGCCGGCGTCAGCCACTTCGGTTTCATCCTCAAGGCGATGCCGGTGGATGCGTGGGTGGTGGTGGCCATGCTGGGCCTGATGCTGCTGCTATCCTGGGCCATCATGATCACCAAGAGCCGCTACTTCGGCATCGTGGCCAAGGCCAACGCCGCCTTCACCGTGCAGTACCGCAAGGTTACCGGCGCGCCGGTGGCGTCGCTGCAGGAACTGGAACGCACCGGCACGCTGGCCGCGCAGATCCGCGAGAGCTCCACCCTGTGGCGCCTGTATCGCATCGCCATGGAAGAAATGGATGGGCGCGGCTCGCACCACCACGGCCTGACCGCAGCGGCCATCACCTCCATCCGTGCCTCGATGGATGCCGAAGTCACCCGCGAAACCGAGCGCATGTCCAAGCGCATGAACTGGCTCTCCACCACCATCGAAGGCGCGCCGTACATCGGCCTGTTCGGCACGGTGATCGGCATCATGCTGGTGTTCGTGGTGGCCGCGATGGCCGGTGCGGTGGACATCAACTCGGTCGCCCCGGGCATGGCCGCCGCGCTGCTGTGTACCGCCGCCGGCCTGGGCGTGGCGATCCCGGCGCTGTTTGGCTACAACTGGCTGGCCTCGCGTGCCGAAGCCATTGCCGCGGACATGTCGGTGTTCGTGGACGAGTTCACCGCGCGCCTGGCCGAAGAGTTCGACCGCAGCGCACCGGCCGCCGTCGTGCGTCCGGTCCAGGCCTGAGGCGCACACCATGGCCAGGGCAAAACGGTTCGGCATCAAGAAGCGCGAGAAGGGGATCAACGTCACCCCCTTCGTCGACGTGCTGCTGGTGGTGCTGGTGATCTTCATCCTCACCAGCAACGCCTCCATCCCGGGCATCCAGGTCAACCTGCCCAAGGCCAGCTCCAGCATGGCGCTGGAGAAGCCCAAGACCAAGGCGATCACCGTCGACAACGCCGGCCAGATCTTCCTGGACGCCTACCCGGTCAGCCTGGCCGAACTGGAAGACCGCCTGCGCACCGAGAAGGCGCTCAACCCGGATGTCCCGGTGATCGTGCGCGGCGATGCGCAGGTGCAGTACGCGCGGGTAGTCGAGGTGCTCGACCTGCTGCGCCGCATCGACCTCAACCAGGTCGGCCTGGTCACCGGCAAACCACAGGGGTGATGGCGTGACTGCACACACTCCCCGTGCCCAGGGCGGTGCCGCGTGGCGGCGCTGGTGGCCCTGGGCCGCCACGCTGGCCGGCGTCGCGCTGCTGGTGCTGCTGGCATGGCTGCTGTTGTTCAAGGACACCGCCAGCACCCGCCGGCCGGTGGCCGAGGTGCCGATGGTGATGTTGCCGCCGCCCCCGCCGCCGCCGCCACCGGAGCCCGAGCCCGAGCCGGAGATCAAACCGGAAGAGGTGATGCCCGAGCCGGAACCGCTCGACGAGGTGCCCAAGCCCACCGAAGAAGCGCCCACTCCGGACACCGCCGACCCGGTCACCATGGACGCCGACAGCCAGGCCGGTGCCGACAGTTTCGGCATCCAGGCCGGCAACGGCAGCGGACGCAGCGGCACCGGCACCGGCGGTGCCGGCAATGCGAGCTATGGCCGCTACCTGGGCTATGTGCTGCAGCAGGCCGTGGCGCGCGACGACCAGGTACGCCGCCTTGCCTTCCAGCTCACGGTCAACATCTGGCTGGACCCGGCCGGCGCGGTCACCCGCGTCGAGCTGCTGCGTGGCAGCGGCAATCCCGAGGCCGACGAGCGCGTGCTGCAGGCCATCCGCGCGGTGGGCCGCATCGACGAACGCCCCCCGGCCTCGCTGGATTTCCCCGCGCGCGTGCTGGTGCAGGGCCGGCGCCCGGCCGGCTGACCCGCACCGCACTGCCTTCTTCCCCGACATTCCTTTTTCTGCGAGCAAGCCGATGACCCGTTCAACCTACCTTTCCGTGCTGCCGGGCCTGCGCCGTTCGGCCATTGCCGCCGGCGTCGTACTGGCGCTGGCCAGCGGCGCCGCCCATGCCCAGGACGGCAACGGCGAGAGCACCATGATCAAGCTGATCCGTGGCCTGATCGACAGCGGTGCGCTCAAGCCCGACGCCGGCCAGGCGCTGCTGCTGGAAGCCCAGCGCGAAGCAGCCGCGGCCCGTCCCGCCGTGGCCACCGGCATTGCCGCCCAGCCCGGCGACGTGCGCGTGCCCTACATCCCGCAGACCGTGCGCGATGAGATCCGCGAGGAGGTCAAGACCAGCATGATGGCCCAGGCCAGGGCCGAAGGCTGGGCCGCACCGGACCAGGTGCCCGACTGGACCCAGCGCCTGCGCGTGCAGGGCGATGTGCGCGTGCGCAACGAGAGCCGCCTGTATTCGGACCGCAACAGCGACATCGAAGTGGACTGGGCGCGGATCAACGCCGGCAACGGTTACGACGTCAACGGCAACACCAACCTGGGCCTGCCGCCGCTGCGCAACACCCGCGAAGACCGCAACAATTCCTGGCGCATCCGTGCGCGCCTGGGCGTGGTGGCCGAGCTGGGCGAGCACACCCGTGCCGGCATCCGCCTGGCCACCGGCAACGACAACGGCCCGGTCTCCTCCACCCAGACCCTGGGCGGCGGTCTGGCCAAGAAGGATGCGTGGCTGGACCAGGCCTGGTTGTCGTGGTCGCCGCTCGAGGGCCTGGATGTCATCGGCGGCCGCTTCGGCAACCCGTACTGGTCGACCGACACGCTGTTCTCCAACGACCTCAACTTCGATGGCCTGGCGTTCAAGTACGCCACCGCGCTGGGCGATGACGGCCTGTCGGTGTTCGCCACCCTGGGCCTGACCCCGCTGGAGTATTCCTCCGACGGTTTCCCCAACACCAGCCAGCAGAAGATGAAGAGCGAAAACAAGTGGCTCAACGGCGTGCAGGTCGGCGCCGACTGGCAGTTCGGCGACCAGCAGAAGCTGCGCGCGGCACTGGGCTACTTCGATTTCCGCAACATCGCCGGTGAGTACTCCCAGCCCTGCGCGCTGTATGCCGGTGCTGACCACTGCAGCAGCGACTGGTCGCGCCCGGCGTTCATGCAGAAGGGCAACACGCTGATGCTGCTGCGGAACATCGCGCTGGATCCGCTCGATCCGGCCAACACGCCGATGCCGCAGTACGTGGGCCTGGCCTCGGAGTTCGAACTGCTCGACCTCAACCTGGCCTGGGAAACCCCGACCTTTGCCGGCCATGCGCTGCGCGTGGAAGGCCACGGCATCAAGAACCTGGCCTTCGACCGCAACCGCATGTGGACCCGCGCCCAGGGCGGCATCGTCACCAACCTGGCCACGGCCGCCAACGCCACCCCCGGCCCGCAGGACATCCGCAGCGGGGACATGGCCTACATGGCGCAGGCCACCTTCGGCCAGCTCGCACTCAAGCAGACCGGCGACTGGAACGTGTGGCTGGGCTACAAGCGCATCGAGGCCGATGCGTTGCCCGACGCCTACAACGATTCCAACTTCCACCTCGGCGGCACCAACGCCAAGGGCTACTACCTGGGCAGCTCCTACATGTTCGACAAGAACGTGTGGCTGACCGGGCGCTGGATGGCCGCCAAGGAAGTCACCGGCGCACCGCAGTCCATCGACGTGTTCCAGCTGGAAGTCAACGCCGGCTTCTGACCCACCGGTCGGCGCGCCCGCGCCGATCCCTCCGCCCTGCTGGATGAGTATCGATGCATACTGAAGACACCCTGCACCCGCCTGCCGCGCCGATCACCGGCGAGGCATCGGAACACACCCCTGCGGCCGACCCGGCCCCGCCCATGCCGCCGCTGTACCGCGATCCGGTCGTGCTGTCCGCGCGCGAGCACGCGCACTGGCGCCTGCTGCCCGGCGATGCCGCCTTCGCTGCGGCCAGCCACGCCGTGCCGCTGGTGATCGGCGAGTTCGCCGCCGCTGCGCGCGACTACCCGCTGGTGTTCACCGGTACCGACGCCGCGCCGGTGGCCGTGCTCGGCCTGCAGGCCGAGCACAACCGTTTCGTGGTCGCCGACCAGTGGCGGGGCGACACCTACGTGCCGGCCTATGTGCGCCGCTATCCCTTCGTGTTCGCACGTACCGTCGACCCGGACGGCCACGTCCTGGCCATCGATGCCGGCGCCGCCATGCTGCGCACCGACGGCGATGAGGGCCAACCGCTGTTCGACGCCGATGGCCAGCCCAGCGCGCTCACCCGCCAGGCCCTGGCGTTCTGCGACGCCTTCACCCGCGAAGCCGCCGCGACGGCCGCCTTCAGCGCCGCAGTGCGCGCCGCCGGGGTACTGGTGGAGCGCCAGGCCGATGTCGTCCATCCCGATGGCCGCCAGTCCAGCCTGCTCGGCTTCCAGGTCGTCGATGCCCAGCGCCTGGCCGACCTGCCCGACGCCACCGTGCTGGCGTGGCATCGCAACGGGTGGCTGGCGCTGCTGCACGTCCACCTGGCCTCGCTGGCGCGCTTCAAGACCCTGCTCGAGCCCTGAGCCGCTTTCCATCGGGCGCCGGACAGGACAACGACACGGACGTCGTGGGTCGCGCACCGCGCGGCCCGCCATCGCACCAGGCAGGTGGGAAGACCTCGCCCTGGCATGGCCGCCTCCTGTCCGGTACCCGACCCTTGGCGCGCTCAGCCGCGCGGCCACCACCAGAACCACAGCGCCTGCGCACCACGGCCGCAGGCATGATCGCCACGCCCGGCCGCGATATCGGCCACGCCCTGGCGCACCCCGGCCAACCCGGTGCGCCCACAGCGCAGCAGCACATGCGCGTCGTCGCCCTCCCATTGCCACGCATCGGCCGCCGCATCCACGGTCAGCCGCAGCGTCGTCGCGGCCTCCCATCGCGCAGCGCGGTTGTTGGGCACCGCCCGTTGCGCCGCACCGGGCGCGGTCAGCGCCAGCGTGCGCGCGCCACCTGCCCCCTCAGCGCCCAGCGCATCCAGCAGCGCCAGCAGCGCCGCGCACCCGGCCGCATCGGCGGTCAGGTGCCAGCCCGGATAGTTGCGCGCGTTGTCGAGATAGCGCCACAGCGATACCGTGCCGGCCCGCAGCGGGACCGGGTCGCGGCTCAGCGCGCGCACTGGCCTGCATCGCGCAGCACCTGCAGCGCCACCGCATCCTCACTCACCGCCTCGCAGGCCAGCGCTTTGCCGTACTTCCCGGCGATGGCACTGGCCTCGGCCGAATTCATCACCGCCACTACCCCGGCCATGCACGGGCGTTGGAACAGCGCTTCCAATGCCTGCCGTGGCACCGGCGGCAATCCCATCAACGCGGACACCGGATCTTCGCTCACCGGCACCGCAGCCAGCAGCGACGCGCTCTCGGGCAGCCGAACGGCCTCGGCACAGGCACGTACCTGGTCGGCCGGCATCTGTGCGAGCAGCGCCGGACCCATCGCGCTGCCCAGCGCATCCACGTCGAAGTGCTCGCTGGCCGCCCGCATCATCGCGCCCATCTCGCCGGACTGTTCCCCGTTGCGCATCGTGGCGGTGATCACCGCCCGCGCGTTGAACAGCTTCAGCACGTAGCGCATCACCGCCACGCTGTCCGCCTCGGCGGTAGCGGCCTGGGCACCCGGCGGCGCCGCCGCCAGCAGCACGGCACACAGCAACATCGCCACGTTACGCATCGGCTTGCCCTCCCTGGCCCACGATCAAACGTCCCTTGCATACGCGTTTCATGGTTCGTCCCTGGTCAATGCGCGACGCCCCCGGCGCACGTGCCGGCGGGCCAACATGCCGATTGTATCCGGCTCGGCCGGGTTCGGCGCTGGCGGCGCGCCCGGCGCCTCGAACAGCGCAACGCGCGTGCACCACAAGGTCCCGGTTGCCCCGCCACGCCGCCTTGGCGCCACCCTCGCGGTCTGGCGGTGCACTGGCCGCAATGGGCAGGGCGCAGCTGCGACGCCAAGGGCGATGCCTTGCGCACAGCGGCCAACAGGCCGGCGACGGTACAGGCGGGGGATGGTGCGCCCGGAGGGATTCGAACCCCCGACCAATGGCTTCGGAAGCCACTACTCTATCCGGCTGAGCTACGAGCGCGTTGTGTCCTGCATTCCCGGGCGCCGATGCTGGCCGCCAGTCGCCTTGGCGGCGCGGGGACGAGCATTCTAGCGGTAAACGCGGCGCAGGTCTGCCCCCCGTTCAATTGCCCTGCACGGCAACGCCGGCGACGGGCCGTGGCGGTATCCTTTGCGCATGGCTTACGAACGTTTTGAAGCCCCCGACGGTGCCGCACCGTCGCGCTGGGGCCAGTACTGGAAATTGATGCGCGCCGATCGCCCGATCGGCACCCTGCTGCTGCTGTGGCCCACCTGGTGGGCGCTGTGGCTGGCTGCCGGCGGCCTGCCGTCGCTGTGGACGCTGTTCGTGTTCAGCGCCGGGGTCTGGCTGACGCGTTCGGCCGGCTGCGTCATCAACGACTACGCCGACCGCTGGCTGGACCCGCACGTCAAGCGCACCAAGGACCGCCCGCTGGCCAGCGGCCGGGTCTCCGGCCGCGAGGCGCTGGTGCTGTTCGCCGTACTCATGCTGGCCGCCTTCGCGCTGGTGCTCACCCTGAACGGGCTGACCATCGCCCTCAGCTTCATCGGCATCTTCCTGGCCGCCAGCTACCCCTATCTCAAGCGCTACACCCATCTGCCCCAGGTCTACCTGGGCATGGCCTTCGGCTGGGGCATCCCGATGGCCTTCGCCGCCGTGCAGGGCGAGGTGCCGGTGATCGGCTGGCTGCTGTATGGCGCCAACATCCTGTGGTCCACCGCCTACGACACCTGGTATGCCATGGTCGACCGCGACGATGACCTCAAGATGGGCTCGCATTCCACCGCCATCCTGTTCGGCGATCTGGACCTGGTCATCCAGGGCATCCTCTACGCGCTGTTCCTGGGCACCATGGCCCTGGTCGGCGTGCGCAGCGGCCTGGGCAGCGCCTACTGGCTGTCGCTGGGCGTGGCCGCGCTGCTGATCGTCTACGAGTTCATGATCTGCCAGAAGCGCGAGCGCGACGCCTGCTTCAAGGCGTTCCTGCACAACAACTGGGTCGGCGCCACGCTGTTCGCGGGCATCGCCGCCGCCCTGGCGTTCCATTAAGCCCTCGACCAACGGCCGGTGCCTACCGATCGGTCGAGGTGCCCTGACCCGGTAGTGCCGGCCGCTGGCCGGCTCCCCACCAACCCAAACAGCCGCCCCGCGGCCTGCGCCCAGCGCATCGCCCTACGACCAATAGGCGACTGACAGCCCGCCGCCCAACCCACACACTCCCCCCATTCCAAGTACCTGGGAGGGCAGGGCGATGGTCACCTCGGCGACAGCACAAGATGGCTGGATGGCGCGCGCAGCGCTGCGCTCGGCCGCATGGGCAGAAAAGTGGTTCCCCGATGCCTACGTCTTCGCCGTGCTCGGCGTGGTCATCGTGGCCGGTGCCGCCATCGGCTTTGGGGCCACCCCGCAGGCCACCGCCAGCGCCTTCGGCGAGGGCTTCTGGAGCCTGATCCCGTTCACCATGCAGATGGCCTTCGTGGTCATCGGCGGCTATGCGCTGGCCACCGCGCCGATCGTGGCGCGCTTCATCGACCAGCTCGCGCGGGTCCCGCGCACCGGCCGCGGCGCAGTGGTCTATGTAGGCCTGGTCAGCATGCTGGCCTCGTTGCTCAGCTGGGGCTTCTCGCTGGTGTTCGGTGGCCTGCTGGTGCGCGCGCTGGCCCGCCGCGAGGACCTGCAGATGGATTACCGCGCCGCCGGTGCCTCGGCCTATCTGGGCCTGGGCGCGGTGTGGGCGATGGGCCTGAGTTCTTCGGCCGCCCAGTTGCAGGCCAACCCGGCCAGCATGCCGCCCGGGCTGGTGGAGATCACCGGCGTACTGCCCTTCACCGAAACCATCTTCCTGTGGCAGTCCATCGCGCTCACCGCTGCGTTGATCCTGGTGTCGCTGCTGATCGCCTGGCTTACCGCCCCCGGCCCGGCCACCGCCCGCACCGCGCGCGATTTCGAGGGCGCCGCCCAGGCCGAGCCGCAGCCGCTGCAGCCGCGCACGCGGCCGGGCGAATGGCTGGAGTACAGCCCGCTGCTCACCGTGCTGCTGTCGCTGCTGGCGTTCGGCTGGCTGTTCGGCGAGTTCGCGAGCAAGCCGCTGGTCAGCGCCATCGCCAATCTCAACACCTACAACTTCCTGTTCATTTCGCTGGGCCTGCTGCTGCACTGGCGCCCGCGCAGCTTCCTCAACGCGGTGGCCAAGGCGGTACCCAGCACCACCGGCGTGCTCATCCAGTTCCCGCTGTACGGCGGCATCGCCATGATCCTCACCCACGCGGTGGGCAGCGGCGATGAAACCCTGGCGCACCGGTTGTCCAGCCTGTTCGTACACATCGCCACCACCGACACCTTCGCCCTGGTCATGGGCGTGTACTCGGCGGTGCTGGGTTTCTTCGTGCCCTCCGGCGGTGGCAAGTGGATCATCGAGGCGCCGTATGTGATGCAGGCCGCCAACGAGCTCAAGGCGCACCTGGGCTGGGCGGTGCAGGTGTACAACGCGGCCGAAGCCCTGCCCAACCTGATCAACCCGTTCTGGATGCTGCCGCTGCTGGGCGTACTCGGCCTGAAGGCGCGCGACATCGTCGGCTTCACCTTCATCCAGCTGCTGGTGCACATCCCCCTGGTGCTGGGCCTGTTGTGGCTGCTGGGCATGACGCTTACCTATGTGCCACCGGTGATGCCGTAAGCAGCAGCGGGCAACGCGCGGCGGCACGCACCGGGCTCGCATCATGGCTCGAGCCCGGCGTTGAACGCGGTGTCTGCCAGCAGTGCAGCAACGGCGGCCAGCAGCGTCTGGCACTGCGCCGGTAACAGCACCGCGGCCAACGCCGGGGCCAGCCGCCGCTGCAGGTCGGCCAGGACGCGGTGCGGCGCCTGCGGATGGGCCGCCTGCGCCGCGCCGATGGCCGTGGCCAGCTGATCGGCCACCCCATGCTGCAACCGGCGCTGCGCGGTGGTCCGCGGCACGCCCAAGGTCTGCACCAGCAGGCCACGGCACGCCCGCAGCAAGGGCGGCGCATGCTCGCCGGCGCCGGGTCCCTCCAGCACGCGCGCGCGCTGCGCCTGCCGGGCCAGCAGACCCTGCAGGCGGTGCAGCCGTGCCTCCGGCGCTCCCCGCTCCAGCAGCAGCGCCTGCAGTTGCCGCTGCAGTTGCAGGCGCGCGGCGTGTCCGTCCGTGCCGGTCTCCAGCTGATGACGCAGCAGGCTGTGCAAGGCATCGGCGTCGCGGCGTGGGTCGGCCGGCGGGGTGGCCGCCGGGCCCAGGTAGTCCCAGGCCGCGTCGCGTACCTCCGGGGCCCGTTCGCGTGCCCAATGCCGGATGCGCACATCCTCGGCCACGCTCAGGTGCTGCTCGCAGGCCTCCTTGTTTACCGCATCGCGCAGCAGCGAGCAGAAGTGCAGGTCGTAGCGGTAGCGGTGCTGCGGCGTGTCTGCCGCGCCGGCATCGCCCTCGCCAGGCAGTGCCAGCAGCGCGGCCTGCAGCTGCTGGCCAAACGACGTCACGCGTTGCTGCAGGCAGCGCCGACGCACGCGGTGCAGGTCGCGCTGCTGTCCACGCGCGTCCACGTGCCAGTGCGGGCCCAGGTGGTCGCGGCAGGCATGGAAATCCGCGCTGGCCGTGGCCGGCAGCAGCGCGCGCAGGCGCCGGTGCTGGCGTGGCAACCCGGCCTGCAGCTGCTGCAGCGAGGGGGGTGCCCAGGCCGCCGCCGCGTGCTGCCAGGGCAGCGGCACGCCGGGCAGTTGCACCAGCCACGCGCAGCGTTTGTGTGCGTGCGGCCGGTTCACCAGGGCCAATGCGCGTGCCATCGCCGTGGCATCCAGGGCCGCGCCCACGTACACCAGCGCCAGCCGCGCATCCAGATAGGGCAGGGCGTGCACATCGCTGGCGATCAGCAACTGCGCCGTGTGCCGGGCCGCACCGGCCCGCCCGGCACCCGGGCCCAGCAGTGCGCTGTGCACCGTCCCGTCCCTGGCGAAGGCGCGTTGGTAACGGCGCATGGCCGCGGCATCCTCCACCAGCAGTAGCGCGCGCAGGTCGCGCTCGGTGTGCTGCAAGGTGTCGCGCAGGTGCTGGGCCACCGCAGCGGCCCAGCGGCCGCAGCCCGGAGCGGCAGGCTCGGGCCCCGGTGTCGCCG
>DJBL01000062.1 GCA_002435595.1 Stenotrophomonas maltophilia | reverse complement strand
CCGCGAGGCGGTCGACCAGGCGGCCGCGTCCACCCGCACCGCCGCTGACGAAGCCGCTGCCGCCTCCGAACGCGCTGCCGCCGATACCCAGCAGGCGCTGGACCGTGCAGCAGCGGCCACGTCCGAGGCCGCAGGCGAAGCCAAGACCGCTGCCAAGGACGCCGGCGCACACGCCAGCGACGCCACCGCCGATGCCGCGCAGAAGGTCGCCGACAAGGCCCGCGACGTCGCCGACGAGGCAAAGAAGAACGCCGACGAAGCCAAGCGCTGAGTCGTCGGTACGGCATGCAGACGCCCCTTCGCAGGAAGGGGCGTTTTTTCATGGGTTCACGGCAGTGCGCGCACCAGCACTGCGGCCAGGTCCAGGCCGTCGGGCAGCGTGCCGAAGGCCATCGCGTGTTCGCCCCCCAGCCGCGAGCGGATGAATGCAGCGGCGTTCGGGCTGTCCGCGCGCAGCAGTGCTGCCGCCTGCAGCAGCAACGCCACCTGTTCGGTGACCCGACGCGCCTGTGCTTCGGTCGGCGTTGCCGCCAGCACCACGCGCAACGATTGCAGCGCCGCGTCATAGACCGGATCGCGCCCGGCCACCCCGGCCAGTTCGGCGTCCAGCACCGGCAGTGCCTGCGCCTCGCGTGACAGCGCGCGCAGCACGTCCAGGCACTGGATGTTGCCGCTGCCTTCCCAGATCGAGTTCAGCGGTGCCTGCCGATACAGCCGCGGCAGCATCGATTCTTCGACGTAGCCGGCACCGCCCAGGCACTCCTGCGCTTCGTTGACGAACACCGCCGCGCGCTTGCAGATCCAATACTTGCCCACCGCGGTGGTGATGCGCGCGAACGCGGCTTCGGCGGCATCGCTGCCGGCGCGGTCCACCGCGCGGGCCACGCGCATGGCGAAGGTGGTGGCTGCCTCGGATTCGATCGCCAGGTCGGCCAGCACGTTGGACATCAACGGGTGATCGCACAGCCGCTTGCCGAAGCTGTGCCGATGCCGGGTGTGGTGCAGCGCCTGCGCCAGCGCCATGCGCATCTCCGCCGCGGCGCCCAGCATGCAGTCCAGGCGGGTCATCATCACCATGCCGATGATGGTGGCCACGCCACGCCCCTCCTCGCCCACCCGGCGCGCCCAGGCACCACACAGCTCCACTTCGCTGGAGGCATTGGACCAGTCGCCGAGCTTGTCCTTGAGCCGCATCAGCCGGAATGCGTTGCGGTTGCCGTCCTCGAGCCGGCGCGGCATCAGGAAGCAGGTCAGCCCGCCCGGCGCCTGCGCCAGCACCAGGAAGCCGTCGGACATCGGCGCGGAGAAGAACCACTTGTGCCCCACCAGCTGGTAGCTGCCGTCGGCCTGCAGCTCGGCGCGGGTGGTGTTGCCGCGCACGTCCGAGCCGCCCTGCTTTTCGGTCATGCCCATGCCCAGGGTGATGCCGTGCTTGTCGGCGATGGGCACATCGCGCGGATCGTAATGCGGCGCGGCCGCCTTGTCGGCCCACTCGGCCAATGCCGGGTCCTGGCGCAGCACCGCGACCGCGGCGTGGGTCATGGTCAGCGGGCAACTGGTCCCGGCCTCGGCCTGGTGGTGCAGGTAGCTCAACGCCGCGCGTGCGACGTGGGCACCCGGGCTGCCGTCGTACCAGGACAGTCCGGCCACGCCGTGGCTCTTGGCCGCGTCCATCAGCCGGTGGTACGCCGGATGGAACTCCACGGTGTCGACGCGATGGCCCTGCGCGTCGTGCGTGCGCAACCGTGGCCGATCACGGTTGGCATCAAAGCCCAGCGCATACAGCAGGTCCCCGGCCAACCCGCCGTACTGCGCCAGCCGCGCCGCGAAGCCACCGCCGCCTTCGCGTTCCACCGCCCCGACCAGGGCCACGTCGTCGGCCCACAGGTTGCGCCCGGTGAACGGTGGCGGTTGGTTGAACACCTCGTGGGTGTCGAATGCGGTTGGTCGGGACGTCATCGCAGCGGCCTCCTGGCCTGGGGTTGCCCCGATTCTGCCGCATCGTCGTGGAGGCTGCCGTTCAGGCGGATTCTCACCTCCTGCACGAGTGCGGCGGCACAGTGCAGCGCATGGACCCGAACCGCACCGACGATGACCTGGTAGTGCTGCGCCCGGAAGGGCTGTACTGCCCGGCCGGCGATTTCCACATCGATCCGTGGCGGCCGGTGCCGCGCGCGGTGATCACCCACGGCCATGGCGACCACGCGCGTGGTGGCATGGGCCAGTACTACTGCAGCACCGCCAGCGTGCCGATCCTGCGCTGGCGGTTGGGCGATGTCCCCCTGCAGGCGCATGACTACGGTCGTGCGTTCCGGCTGGGCGATGTCGAGGTTTCGCTGCACCCGGCCGGGCACGTGCTCGGCTCGGCCCAGGTCCGCATCGATGACGGCAGCCAGGTCTGGGTCGCGTCGGGCGACTACAAGCGCCAGCCCGATCCCACGTGCGCGCCGTGGGAGGTGGTGCCCTGCGATGTGTTCATCACCGAGGCCACCTTTGCCCTGCCGATCTACCGCTGGCAGGACACTGCCGAGGTGGCCGCCGACATCGTGGCCTGGCGCCACGAATGCGCCGCGCGCGGTGAGGCGGCGATCCTGCTCTGCTACGCGCTGGGCAAGGCGCAGCGGATCCTGGCCGAACTGCTGCCACTGGATGACCAGCCCGCCTGGTTGCATGGTGCCATCGCCAATGGCGTGGCGGTGTACCGGCAGGCCGGCATCGCCATGCTCCCGACCCATACCGTGGCCGAGCAGGGACGCGAGCCCGACGCGGCCGGCAAGCTGATCCTGGCCCCGCCTTCGGCCGCGGGCACGCCGTGGCTGCGCCGCTTCGGCAAACACCAGCTGGGCTTCGCCTCCGGCTGGATGCGCCTGCGCGGCAACCGCCGCCGGCGCAATTACGATCGCGGCTTCGTGGTCTCCGACCATGCCGATTGGCCCGCGCTGCTGCAGACCATCGAACAGACCGGCGCGCGGCGGGTGATTGCCACCCACGGCAACACCGATGCGCTGATTCCGTTCCTGCGCGAACGCGGCGTGGCCGCCGAGGCGTTCCGCACCGATTTCGGGAGCGAGGAATGAAGGCCTTCGCCGCGCTTTACCAACGCCTGGACCGCAGCACGGCCACGCTGGACAAGCGCGCCGCGCTGGTCGCGTATTTCGCCCAGGCACGGCCACATGACGCGGCCTGGGCGCTGTACCTGCTCAGCGGCGGCAAAGTCGGCGGCGCACGGCGCAGGATTGCCGCCAGCGGCGAGCTGCGCGCCTGGATCGGCGAGGAAGCCGCTCTGCCGGCGTGGCTGGTGAACGACAGCTACGACCAGGTCGGCGACCTGGCCGAAACCCTCACCCTGCTGCTGGATGATCCGGCCCACGGCAGCGCCGACCGGCCGCTGGCCGAGTGGATCGAAACGCATCTGCTCGGGGTGGCCAACCAGGACGAAGCGGTGCGGCGCGCGGCGGTGGTGGCGGGCTGGCGGCAACTGCCGGAAGGCGAGCGGCTGGTGTTCAACAAGCTGCTGACCGGCGCACTGCGCGTGGGCGTCTCGCAACGGCTGGTGCAGCAGGCCCTGGCCGAGTTGTCGGGGATCGATATCGCCCGCATTGCCCAGCGCATGCTCGGTGAGTGGGTGCCCTCGCCGGGGCTGCTGGCCGCGTTGCTCTCGCCCGAAGAGCGGCCCGAAGACCGCCAGCAGCCGTATCCGTTCTTCCTCGCCTCCCCCCTGGAGGCCGAGGTCGACAGCCTTGGCCCGATCCAGGACTGGACGCTGGAATGGAAGTGGGACGGCATCCGCCTGCAGTTGCTGCGGCGCCAGGGGGAAGTAGCCTTGTGGTCGCGTGGCGAGGAGCGCCTGGATGGACGCTTCCCGGAGATCGAGACGGCAGCGATGGCGCTGCCCGACGGCTGCGTGATCGATGGCGAGCTGCTGGCCTGGCGCGAGGGTGAAGATCAGCCCCTGCCCTTCACGGCGCTGCAGACGCGCATCCAGCGCCGCAAGCCGGGCCCCAAGACCCTGCGCGACACGCCGGTGCGCGTGCTCGCCTACGACCTGCTGGAGGCCGATGGCCAGGACCTGCGCACGCAGCCGCTGCATGTGCGGCGCGCGCGGCTGGGCAACCTGCTGGCGGCACTGGATGATCCGCGCATCGTGTTGTCGGCCACGGTGGTGGCCGCGGACTGGCCGGCGGCGGCGGCGCAGCGCGCTCTGGCACGCGAGCGCGGCGTGGAAGGCCTGATGCTCAAGCGGCGCGATTCGGTCTACCAGAGCGGGCGTCGCCGCGGCGACTGGTGGAAGTGGAAGATCGACCCACTGACCATCGATGCGGTGATGATCTATGCGCAGGCCGGGCACGGGCGACGCAGCACCCTGTACACCGATTACACCTTCGGAGTCTGGGACGGCGAACTGCTGGTACCGGTGGCCAAGGCGTACTCGGGGCTGGACGACAAGGAAATCCTGGCGCTGGATCGATGGATCCGCGCCAACACCGTCGAACGCTTCGGCCCGGTGCGCAGCGTGCGTGGCGAGCAGGTATTCGAGCTGGGTTTCGAAGCCGTCAACCGCAGCAGCCGGCACAAGTCCGGGATCGCGGTGCGCTTCCCGCGCATCCTGCGCTGGCGCCAGGACAAGCCGGCCCGCGAGGCGGACACGCTCGCACAGCTGCAGGCCCTGGCGCGGTGACCCGGCGCGAGGCCATGGCGCGGCTGGCGGCTTGGTTTGCCAGCCGCGGCTGGGCACCGCTGGCGTTCCAGAAGACCATGTGGCGCCACTACCTGTCCGGCGCGTCGGGCCTGCTGCACACACCCACCGGCAGTGGCAAAACGCTGGCGATGTTTGGCGGCCCGCTGCTGCAGGCGCTGGCCGATCCGCTGCCGCCGCGCGTGGCCGGGCGCGCGCGCAAGCCGGTGCCCGCGCTGCAGGTGCTGTGGATCACGCCCCTGCGCGCGCTCGCCAGCGATACCGCACGCGCATTGCGCGAGCCGCTGGCCGCGCTGGGCCTGGACTGGCAGGTGGGCCTGCGCACCGGCGACGCCAGCGCGCGCGACAAGCGCCTGGCGCGCGATGGCCGGGTCGACGTGCTGGTGACCACGCCCGAGTCGCTGGCGCTGCTGCTGAGCTATCCCGATGGCCTGGCCAACATGCGGCAACTGCGCTGCGTGGTGGTCGATGAATGGCACGAGCTGCTGGGCAACAAGCGCGGGGTGTTGCTGCAGTTGAACCTGCAGCGGTTGCGCGATGCGTTGCCGGCGCTGCAGGTCTGGGGCCTGTCGGCGACCCTGGGCAACCTGGACCAAGCCCGCGCGGTGCTGCTGCCGGACCTGCCCGAGGCGCCGCTGGTGTCCGGTGCACGGCCACGGCCGGTCAGCGTGGAGACCCTGCTGCCGGCACAGGGAGAGCGCTTTCCGTGGGCTGGCCACCTGGGCCTGTCGCAGTTGCAGCGGGTGCTGGAGAAACTGCTGTCGGTGGGCACCAGCCTGCTGTTCACCAATACCCGCGCGCACGCCGAACTGTGGCACCAGGCGCTGTCGGCGGTATGGCCGGAAGACCTCGCTACGCTGGCCCTGCATCACGGCTCGCTGGATCCGGCGCTGCGCCGGGAGGCCGAACAGGGCCTGCGCGAGGGGCGGCTGCGCTGCGTGGTGGCAACCTCCAGCCTGGACCTGGGCGTGGACTTTCCCGCCGTGGACCAGGTACTGCAGATCGGCAGTCCCAAGGGCATCGCGCGGCTGTTGCAGCGCGCCGGGCGCGCGCGCCATCGCCCGGGCGAATCCGGCCATATCGTGTGCGTTCCCTCGCACGCGCTGGAGGTGGTGGAGTACGCCGCCGCGCGCCGGGCACTGGCCGCCGGGGTGATCGAAGCGCGCCCCCCGCCCACCCTGGCCCTGGACGTGCTGGCCCAGCATTGCGTCAGCTGCGCGCTCGGTGGCGGTTTCGATGCCGACGCGTTGTTGGCCCAGGTGCGGCGCACGCACGCCTTCGCCGCGCTGGACCCGGCGCACTGGCAGGCGGTGCTGGACTTCATCGTGCAGGGCGGCCGCGCGTTGGCGCAGTACCCGGACTTCCACAAGGTGGTGCGCGACGCCGACGGCATTTACCGCGTACACGACCGGCGCGTGGCGCTGCGCCACCGGTTGTCGATCGGCACCATCACCAGCGATGGCAGCGCGGTGGTGCAGTTCCTCCGGGGCGGGCGGCTGGGTGCGGTGGAAGAGCAGTTCGTCGGTCGCCTGCGCCCGGGCGATCGCTTCCAGTTTGCCGGGCGCCTGCTGGAACTGGTGCGGCTGGAAAACCTCACCGCCTATGTGCGCCTGGCCAAGGGCGGTGACGGGCTGGTGCCGCGCTGGCAGGGAGGACGCCTGCCGCTTTCCGACGCGCTGGGGCAGGAAATGGAAGCGATACTGGCCGCGCCCGCGCAGGCACCGGAGATGCAATGGCTGGCCCCGCTGCTGGCGTTGCAGTCACGCCTGTCCGCGCTGCCCTCTCCCCGCGATCTGCTGGTGGAGGTGGTACGCCGGCGCGAAGGCCAGTTCGTGTTCGTGTATCCCTTCGCCGGACGCCAGGTCAACGAGGGCGTGGCGGCGCTGATGGCGCTGCGGCTGACCCGGCTGCAGCCCAATACGATCGGCTATGCGGCCAACGACTACGGCTTCGTGCTGGCACCGGCACGCGCGGTGGAACTGGACGCGGCCCGCATCGCGATGCTGCTGCAACCGGAGCACCTGTTCGAGGATCTGCGCGACAGCCTCAACCTGGGCGAGCTGGCACGGCGCCAGTTCCGCGACATCGCCCGCGTATCCGGCCTGCTGGTGCCCGCCTTGCCCGGGCGCACGCCGCGCAGCCTGCGCCAGCTGCAGGCCTCCAGCGGGCTGCTGTACGACGTGCTGCGCCAGCACGACCCCGGGCATTTCCTGCTCGGCCTGGCCGAGCGCGAAGTGCTGCACGCGCAGTTGGACCTGACCCGGCTGGCCGCCACGCTGCAACGTTGCCAGGCACGCAGCTTGAGCCTGCATGCACCGGCCAGCCTGGGGCCGCTGTCCTTCCCGCTGTGGGCCGAGCGCCTGCGCGGCCAACTCAGCAACGAAGACTGGAAAACCCGCGTGCAGCGCGCTGCACGGCAACTGGAGACACGCCATGGCCCCTGACCTGCCCACGATTCTCGCCGGCGAGCCGATGCTGCTGCTCGGTGCGCGTGCGCTGTACTGGCCGGCACGCAAGGCCCTGCTGATCGCCGACCTGCACCTGGGCAAGGCCGACGTGTTCCGGCGCGCCGGGATCGGAATGCCCAGTGGCGGTACCGGCGAGGATCTGCAGCGGTTGTCGGCGCTGCTGGAGCGGCACGCGGTGGAAACGCTGTGGATCCTCGGCGACGTGCTGCATGGCGCGGTGCATCGCGCGGCGTGGTATCGGCAGTGGCAAGGGTGGCGCGAGCAGCACGCCGCGCTGCAGATCGGTGCACTGGCCGGCAACCATGACCGCGCCCTGCCCAAGGCCGACCTCGGCATCACCCTGCTCGGCGATCGCCTGCAGGTCGGTCCGTTCCTGCTGCGTCACGATCCACAGCCGCACCCCTCCCTGCACGTGCTGTGCGGGCATATCCATCCGCTGGCGCGATTGCCGGGGATGCAGCGCCGGTGGCCGGCGTTCTGGCTGCGCGAGCGCTTGAGCGTGCTGCCGGCATGGTCACGCTTCACCGCGGGCATTGCCCCGGTGGTGGCGCCGGGCGAGCAACTGGTGGCGTGCGTGGAAGACCATGCGATCGCCCTGCCCGCACGCGGCGCGTGAATCACTGCATCACATCGCCGGGGCCAGCACGTCCGGCATCAACCGGATATCCGCGCCCGGCGGCCGGGGCCGCACCGGCTGGCGCAGGATCTCGCTCATCATCGCGCGCGCCGCCGCGCGGATGCGCGGATGCTGCTCGGGTGCGGCGTGGGTGATGAGGCTGGTGACATGGAACTCGAATACATCGTCCATCACATCGGGCTGATCCTCATGCAGCATCTGCAGTAGTCCACGCAGTTTGCATATTTCAGCATCCAGGGCTTCGGCCGGGAACAGCATGTCGATCTCCTTCGGGGTGCGATCGGTCCATGACGGACCGGAGGCGCAGTCGCCGCACGCCACCCTGCATGTGCAAGGTGTGGCTCCAAAGGCATCCAAACGGGTGACGCGGTCGCCAGGCGGGCGCGCTGCGCTGCCATGACCGAAGGAGCACACGCGGGCTGCGTCTGCGCCCTACTTGTCGCAGATCCACGGTGAGCCTGCCGTCAATGAATGTTAATCGGGTCTTCATCTGCACGATGAAGACCCGGCGGCGCTCAGCCGATCCGGGCGGCGTTGCGTTCGGCCATCGCAGCGAGGAACCCGGGCGACAGCCCCAGCGTGCCCAGCCAGCCACGCTGGGTGCCGCTGAGCACGCGCAGCATGTGCCCGCGGCCGCCTGGCAGGTCGCCCAGCGGCTTCAGCAACAGGTCGCGTGCACGCGCGGCCATGTCGCGCTCGGACTGGAACAACGGCGTCAGCCAGCGGCTCCAGAAGTGGTAGACCGCCACGTGCGCGCGGCGCTGCGCCGCATAGGCCTGCAAGGCCGCATCGCGATCAGCATGCGCGCGCAGCGCATCGCGCAGCGCCAGTGCATCCATCAGCGCCATGTTCACGCCCTGCCCCAACTGCGGGCTCATCGCATGCGCCGCGTCGCCGGCCAGCACCAGCCGCTCCCGGCTCCAGCGCGACATCACCGCATCGCGGTAGCCGGCGCGCGCCAGCTGCGTGGCGTCACCGATGCTGTCCAGGCGCGCGTGCGCCTGCGGCCACAACGTGGCGATTTCCTCCAGCCATCGCTGCAGGCCATCGCGCTCCCATTGCGCGAACTGATCACGCGGCAGGCTCCAGAAGAAGCTCAAGCGCGGCTCGGCATCGCCCGGACGGGTTCCCACCGGCAGCAGGCCGATCATCTTGCGCGCGGCCACGTAACGCTGGCGCAGCTCGTCCTGGTGCGCCCAGTCGCCCCGCGGCAACAGGCACCACAACGCCCCCCAGGGATACTCGCGATCCAGCCGGGTCCCCTGCACGTGCGTGCGCAGCGTGGATGCCGAGCCGTCGGCGGCGATCACCAGGTCGTACGGTCCATGCCAGTGTCCCTGCGCGTCGCGCACGCGCCCCTGCGCGGCATCCACGTCGACGATGCGGGTGTCGGCGTGCAGGTTGTGCGGATGGGTCCAGGCATCGGCCAGCAGCGAAAACAGCGCGCCGCGTTGCATGCCGATGCCGTGCAGATGCGGATCCAGGCTGGCATAGCCCATTTCCATCACGGTGCGGCCGCAGGGCGTGTCGCCATACAGCCGTCGCACCGGCGCGCCGTGCGCGAGGACCTGCGGCAACAGCTCCATCTGCCACAACACATCCAGGCCACTGGGCTGGAGCAGGAAACCGGCACCGACCGGTCCGGGTGCGGCGGCACGTTCGAAGACGTGCACGTCGTGATGATCGCGTGAAAGCAGCACGGCAAGCGCTTGTCCGGCCGTGCCGTAGCCGACGATGGCAATGGTCCGTCGTTGTGGCATGTGTGTCCTTGTCGCGTGATGTCCATCACGCACGATGCAGGCGCGCGCGCGGCGATGATCGCCGTGGCACCCAAAAAAAACCCCGCCGAAGCGGGGTTTTCAATGCGCGGCGTGAAGAATTACTCTGCCGCCGGCACGATGTTCGAGGCTTGGGCGCCCTTCGGGCCCTGGGTCACGTCATACGTGACACGCTGGCCTTCCTGCAGACTGCGGAAGCCCTTGGAGTTGATCGCGGAGAAGTGCGCGAAGACGTCGGCGCTGCCGTCCTCCGGCGAAATAAAGCCAAATCCCTTGGCGTCGTTGAACCACTTGACGGTACCGTTCGGCATGGTGATGCGAGACCTTCTTCAATGAATGGGTGGTGTACGCTCAACCAGCGCACTGGCGGAGTATGCAAAGCTTGCTCCGCAATGACAATCACCCCCGCGCCAATTCGCCGACCAGTTCCGGCAATCCGGCCGAGGCGGCGTCCACGTTGGCCAACACTTCGGCCATCGTGATTTCATCGCCATCGCCACAGCCGGCGGCCCAGTTGGCCACGATCGCCAGGCATGCGTAGTCCAGCCCCAGCTCGCGGGCCAGGCTGGCTTCGGGCATGCCGGTCATGCCGACCAGGTCGCAGCCGTCACGCCGCATCCGCGCGATTTCCGCGTTGGTTTCCAACCGCGGGCCCTGCGTGGCGCCGTAGCAGCCACCATCGTGCAGGCGCACGCCGGTGACCTTGGCCGCGGCCAGCACCTTGCTGCGCAGCATCGGCGTGTACGGATGACCGAAGTCCACGTGCAGCACCTCGCTGCCGGGCTCTTCGCTCAGCGTGGAGATGCGGCCCCAGGTGTAGTCGATGAGCTGGTCCGGGCAGGCCAGCACGCGCGGGCCGAACTGGTCGGTGATGCCACCGACCGTATTGAGGGCGAGCACGCGCGTCGCGCCGATCTGCTGCAATGCGGCAAGGTTGGCGCGGTAGTTGATCTTGTGCGGCGGCAGCGAATGGCCCTCGCCGTGGCGCGCCAGGAACGCCACGCGCTGGCCGAGCAGCGTGCCGACCCGGATCGGACCGGACGGCGTGCCGTACCGGGTGTCGACCTGGTGGCTGCTGACATCGTCCAGCTGGGCCAGTTTGTAGACGCCGGTGCCGCCGATGACGGCCAGTGCGATGTGTTCCATCATTCCTTCATCGCGTAGATGGCCGGCACGCAGCGCAGCGTTTCATTGACGTCCATGCCGAAGCCGAACACATAACGATCGGGCAGGTCGATGCCGGCGTAGTCGGCCTTGACGTCCGGCAGCGCGCGATCGTGCTGCTTGACCGTCAGTGCGGCGATGCGCACGTCGGTGGCGCCCTGCTCCAGGCACCAGGTGCGCACGCCCTGCAGGGTGTACCCCTCGTCGAGGATGTCATCGACCAGCAGCACGCGGCGGCCGAACAGCGCGGTGGCCGGCTTGTGCTTCCAGACCAGGTCGCCGCCGGTGGTTTCACCGCGGTAGCGGGTGGCATGCAGGTAATCGAACTGCACGTCCTGGCCACGTGCGCCCAGCTCCAGCGCGAGCTGGCCGGCGAACGGCAGCGCGCCGTGCATGATCGACAGGAACAACGGCACTTCGCCCTTGTAATCGCGCGCGATGGCGTCGGCGATGGCGGCGATGGCCGTGTCGATGGTGGGGCGGTCGACCAGCAGGTCGGCCTGGGCCAGGGCCTGGGAAATGGTGAGGTTGGGCATCAGACGGTTCTTCCAAGGGTGTGAAGCAAACGGGATTGGGTGGCGCCATGGCGGGCATCGGCCAGCAGGCCATCCCAGCCAAGCGCGCCGCGGCCGATCAGGCCGAGCAGCGCAGCGGTGTTGAGGGTGCGCGGTTGGACCGCGCGCAGCGATTCTTCGACCAGCTCCGGGTGGCAGACCAGCACCACGTCGCAGCCGGCGTCCAGGTGTGCATCCACGCGCGCCTTCACGCCACCGGCGGAGAACGAGGCGGCCATGCCGATGTCATCGGAAAACACCACGCCGCCAAAGCCCATCTGTTCGCGCAGGATCTGCTGGATCCAGCGCGGCGAATAGCCGGCCGGTTCCGGCGCCACCTGCGGGTAGACCACGTGGGCCATCATCACCGCATCGGCGCCGGCATCGATGCCGGCGGCGAACGGGACCAGGTCCAGCGCGCGCAGCTCGTCCAGCGAGCGCGGGTCGGAGGCATCGTTGACGTGGGTGTCTTCCAGCACCGTGCCGTGGCCGGGGAAGTGCTTGAGGGTGGCGGCCATGCCGACGCTGTGCATGCCGCGCACGTAGGCAGCGGTGAAGGCGGCCACCACCTGCGGATCGGCGCTGAAGGCGCGATCACCGATGGCCAGGTTGCCGCGGCCCAGGTCGACCACCGGGGCAAAGCTCAGGTCCACGCCGCTGGCACGGACCTCGCTGGCCATCAGCCAGGCGTGTTGTTCGGCCAGCGCCAGCGCTGCCTCGCGGTCCTGCCGGTACAGCGCATCGAAGCCCTGCAGCGGCGGCAGCGCGCTGTAGCCCTCGCGGAAGCGCTGCACGCGGCCACCTTCCTGGTCCACGCAGATCAGCTGCGGGCGCGGCGCGGCAGCGCGGATCGCGGCCGACAGCTCGGCCACCTGCTGGCGCGAGGCGAAGTTGCGCTTGAACAGGATGACGCCGGCCACGGCGTCGTGCTGCAGCCAATCGCGTTCCTGGGCGGTGAGTTCGGTCCCGGCAACGCCGATCACGAGCATGGTCGATCTCCAATACGGGGCGCCATGATGGCGCACCGCCGCATTGTCGCAGAACCCGCGCGCGGTAGGCCACGACCGCCGGTCGTGGCGCATTCACTCAGGGACAGGCGTCCACGCCGCAGTGCGCACCGTCGGCCGGGGCGGACGGCCCGGCGGCCTCGGCGGCGATCTGGCGCAGCGCCTGGGCAAAGGCCTCCGGCGGCTGGGCGCCCTGCAGGGCGTAGTGGTCGTTGATCACGAAGGTGGGCACCGACTGGATGCCCAGGGCCTGGGCCTGGGCCAGCTGGGCCTGGATGTCGGCCACGCCTTCCTGCCCGGCCAGCAGCGCGGTGACCCGCTCGGCCGCGATGCCGCCCGCCGCCGCCGCCTCGATCAGCGTCTGCGGATCGGCCAGGTTGCGGCCGTGCACGAAATGGGCGCGGAACAGCGCCTCGCCAACGGCGGCCTGCACCCCTTCACGCCCGGCCAGCCACATCAGCCGATGCGCCGGCAGCGTGGTCACCCGCACCTGGCCCTGGTCGAAGTCCATCGGCAGCCCCTCGGCGCGCGCGGTGGTCTGGGTCTGGCTCAGGATCTGCGCGGTGCGCTCGGCGCTGCCGAACTTGGCCACGTAGGCCTCGCGCAACGGCACCGGGGTGGTACCGGCGTCGGGGTCGAGCTGGAACGGGTGCCAGGTCACCTCCACCGGCGGCGCCTCCTCGCCCAGCAGCGCCAGGCCCTGCTCGAAACGATGCTTGCCGATCCAGCACCAGGGGCATACCACGTCGGACCAGATGTCGATTTTCATCCCCCCACACTGTGGGTGGCCCCGGCCGATTGCAAGGTGCCGCTCAGCCGCGTTCGGCGGCCGACCACTGCGCGTACGGGTGCGCGGCCAGCGCCAGGTTGTAGTAGCGGACCTGGTCGGTGACCTCCGCCCCGGCCCAGTCCGGCAGGTCGATGGCCTGGTCGGCGTGTTCCAGCTCCACTTCGGCCACCACCAGCCCAGCGTTGGCGCCGAGGAATTCGTCCACCTCCCAGACCAGCCCGGCATGGCGCACCAGGTGGCGGCGCTTGTCGATCAGCCCACCCACGCACAGGGCCAGCAGCGCGCGCGCGTCGTCGACCGGGATCGGGTAGTCGAACTCCTGCCGGGTGTGGCCGATCTCGCGTGATTTGAAGTTGAGAAAGGCCTGCTCACCCTGGATGCGCACGCGCACCGAGGCCTTCTGCGCGCCGCTTTCCAGCGCGGCGGTGTCGTTGATGTAGCCCTGCGCCATCGGGATGACCGCATGCGCGGCACTGCGCCAGCCATCACCGGTGACAAGGTACTTGCGTTCGATTTCAATGCCCATGCACGCATTATGGCGCGCGCGGCCTACACTGCGCGCCCTTTCCAAGGACCGGTTCCCCCATGACCCGTCGCGCCCGTTTCCTGCTCCGATCCACCCTGCCCGCCCTGTTGCTGGCGCTGCCGGTCGCGCATGCCGCCGCATCCTCCGATCCCACCCTGGCGCAGGCCCAGGCTGCGATGGATCGCCTGTTCGACGAGGCCATCGCCGATCGCCCGGCCAGCGACAGCAGCCGCCTGGTGGCCGAGGCCTTCCGCCCGCGCCTGCACGCCGTGTCCGGCTGCCTGCCGGTCACCGACGCAGGCCCGCCCAGCGTGGACTGCATTGTCACCGCGAAGGACGGCGCGGACGCGCTGCACCGGCTGTTGCGCTTCAGCCAGGTCGACGGCACGTGGGCACTGCTGCACACACAGCAGCAGCGTCAGCGGCCGGCGCCGGTGCCGCCCACGGCACGCGTGCAGGTGCTGCTGCGCGAGGGCTTTGCTGCGCGGCTGGCACGCGAACAGGATGCGGGCACGCGTGCGGATCTGACCCTGGCCATGAACAATGCCGAGGTGCTGGACGTGCGCAACTGCGCGGTCGGCGACGACGCACCGGTGATCGAATGCACGGTCAGCGCCCGTGCCGGCGGCGAGCGCGGCGAGCAGACCGTGGCGTTTGCGTGGCGGGACGGACAGTGGGTCAACGCCCCGCAGCCGTGACCGTCCGCCCCGGTCGAGCGCCGATGCGATGCATCGGCCGCCCGGCCGGTGGCCCCGGCCTCAGCGCTTCTCGAAGACCGCGATGCTTTCCACGTGTGCGGTGTGCGGGAACATGTCCATCGCACCGGCGCTGACCAGGGTGAAGCCCTGCTCGTTGACCAGGTAACCGGCATCGCGGGCCAGCGAGCCCGGGTGGCAGCTCACGTACACGATCCGCTTGAACTGCTTCAGCGGCAGCTGCTGCAGCACCTCGATGGCGCCCGAACGCGGCGGATCCAGCAGCAGTTTGTCAAAGCCCTGGCGCATCCACGGGGTCTGGCGCTGGTCCTGGGTGAGGTCGGCGGCGAAGAACTGGGCGTTGTCCAGCCCGTTGCGCACCGCGTTGTCCTTCGCCCGCGCCACCAGCCCGGCATCGCCTTCCACGCCGACCACTTCGCGCACGGTGCGCGCCAGCGGCAGGGTGAAGTTGCCCAACCCGCAGAACAGGTCCAGCACGCGCTCGTCCGGACCGGCATCGAGCAGTTCCAGCGCCAGCGCGATCATCTTCACGTTGAGCGACGCATTGACCTGGATGAAGTCCAGCGGGCGGAACGCCAGTTCGACGTCCCAGGGCGCCAGCTTGAACGACAGCGGCACCTCGACCGGCCACAGCGGCTGCACCGACTCGACCCCGCCGGGCTGCAGCGAGATGGCAAAGCCATGTTCCTGCCCGAACGCGGTCCAGGCCGCGCGGTCGGCCTCGCTGAGCGGCTGCATGTGGCGGATGGTCAGCATGATCGCGTCGTCGCCGGCGATGAACTCGATCTGCGGGATGTCGCGCTTGCCGTCCAGGGTCTCGATGAAGGTCGCCATCGCACCGACCTTGCTGCCGATCTCCGGGATCACGGTCAGGCACTGCGACAGGTCGGCGACAAATCGCGGATCCTGCTCACGGAAACCGACCAGGGTCTTGTCCTTCTTTTCCACCCGGCGCACCGAGAACCGGCCCTTGCGGCGGTAACCCCAGCTCTGGCCCACCAGCGGCGGCAACACCGTCCCCGGGCTGACGTGGCCGATCCGGGTCAGGTTGTCCATCAGCACCCGCTGCTTGGCCACGATCTGCTGGGACTCCTCCAGGTGCTGGAGCACGCAGCCGGCGCAGACGCCGAAGTGCGGGCAGCGGGGCGTCACCCGCTGCGGCGAGGGCTGCAGCACCTCCAGGGTGCGCGCCTCGTCGAAATGGCGGTTGCGGGCGGTCGGTTCGGCGGTCACCACTTCGCCCGGCAGCGCGCCGGTGATGAAGGTGACCTTGCCACCCTCGCCGTCACGGCGGGCCACGCCACGGCCATCGTGGCTGAGGTCGAGGATGTCGGTCTGGAAGGGCGTACGGTCGAGGCGGGAGCGGGTTCGGGCCACGTGGCAACAGGCTGCGGGCAAAAAGGGTGCGTATTGTCGCAGATACGCACCCCGGAGGGCCGCCACCCCGGCTGGAACCGCTTGCAGCGGGCGTCGTCATGTTTAATATGGCGCATAGCTGACATGGAGGCAGCCCCAATGCAGATGACCCCGCGGGATCCCATGCCCCGATTCCTGCTCGTCGAGGACGACACCATCAGTCGCGGCTTTTTCAAGGCCGCGCTGGAAACCCTGCCCGCCGAGGTGGACACCGCCGATTCACTGGCCTCGGCCATGGACCGTGCGCGCAGCGGCCAGCACGACCTGTGGCTGATCGATGTGAACCTGCCCGATGGCAACGGTACCCAGTTGCTGCAGGAGCTGCGCCGCTCGCGGCCGGACACCCCGGCGCTGGCGCACACCGCCGATGGCGACACCAGCATCCATGCGCGCCTGCGCGATGCCGGCTTCAGCGAAACCCTGGTCAAGCCGCTCAGCGGCGAGCAGCTGCTCAAGGCGGTGCGCCGGGCCCTGGTCAACAGCCCCGGCAGTGCCACCCCCGCCTCCGCCGGCGGCAGCGACGGCGAGCGTGAGGACTGGGATGAAATCACCGCCCTGGCCGCGCTCAATGGCCAGCGCCACCACCTGATCGCCCTGCGCGAGCTGTTCCTGGCCGAGTTGCCGGGGGTCCGCGACGCGGTGGCCCAGGCCCTGCTGCAGCAGGACGTGCGCGCCCTGCACGGGCAATTGCACCGGCTCCAGGCCAGCTGCGGGTTCGTTGGCGCGGCGCGCCTGGCACGGGCCGTGCGCCAGTTGCACCAGGCCCCGCAGTCCAGCGGCGCGCATACCCAGTTCCGTGCCGCGGTGGAATCGCTGCTGCATTGAGGCCGCATGGCCGCCGGGCCCGCCCGGCGCGCCGTGGCAGCGTCAGGGCGACCGCCGCCTGGCCAGGTCTTCCAGCATTTCCCAGGATTTGAGTCCACGCCCGCCCAGGTGGTGCAGCAGCACTGCGCGCATGCCGCGGCGCAGGCTGGCCAGGTCGTCCGGACCCGGTTGCCGGTCCTGGGCCAGGGCCAGCAGGGCGCTGCCGGTGGCCGTGCCACGGCGTGGATCGCTGCCGCGTTCGCTGAGCAGCCGCGAGGGCCCCTCCTGCGGGTCCAGCGCATAGCGTGCGGCCGGATCGATCGGCTCGCCATCACTGGCATGGGCCAGGTCGAAGCCGAACCCCAGCGCCTGCAGCAGGTCGCGCTCGAACCGGCGCAGGGTCCACGCCAGTGGTTCGCCGTCGCGCAGGCGTTGCCGGACCAGGCCGTAGTGGTCGTAGAGTTCGGGCAAGGGGTCCTGGCGCGGCGCCAGCCGCATCAGCAGTTCATTGATATAGAAGCCGGCCAGCATGGCCTCCCCGCCCAGGCGGGGCGCGGCGTCGAGCGCTTCGGCCCCGCGCAGCTGGGCCAGCTCACCGCGCTGCACGGCACTGAAGCGGATCCATTGCAGCGGCTGCAGGGCCGCGCGCAGCGCCTGGCTGCGCGGGCTGGCCACGCCACGCGCCAGCAGGCCGATGCGGCCATGCTGCTCGGTCAGCACCTCCACCAGCAGGCTGGTCTCCCGCCAGGCGCGGGCATGCAGCACGAAGGCCGGCTCGTCGTCGATGCGCATGGCTCAGCCGCCGGCAGCCGGACGCGCCGGCTTACTCGTAACCGAAGGCCTTCAGCGCGGCTTCGTCGTCCGACCAGCCTTCGCGCACGCGCACCCAGGTTTCCAGGAACACCTTGGCCCCGAACAACCGCTCCATCTGCATGCGCGACTTGGCGCCGATGTCCTTCAGGCGGGTGCCGCCCTTGCCGATCACGATCGCCTTCTGGCCTTCGCGCTCGACCCAGATCACCGCACCGATGCGCAGCAGGTTGCCGTCTTCGACGAAGCGCTCGATCTCCACCGTGGTGGCATACGGCAGTTCCTCGCCCAACTGGCGCATCAGCTGCTCGCGGACCAGCTCGCCGGCCAGGAAGCGCTGGCTGCGGTCGGTGATTTCATCCTCGCCGAACATCGGCGGGGCCTCGGGCAGCAGCTTGAGCAGGTCGCGCACCAGCGCTTCCAGGCCATTGCGCTTCTGCGCCGAGATCGGGTGCACGGCCGCGAACGTGCGGCCTTCGGTGACCTGCTGCAGGAACGGCAGCAGCGCCGCCTTGTCCTTGAGCCGGTCGACCTTGTTGATCACCAGCACCACCGGGATGCCCGAGTCGCTGAGCACGTTGAAGGCCAGGGTGTCTTCCTCGTCCCAGCGCCCGGCCTCGATCACCAGCATGCCCGCGTCCACGCCTTCCAGCGAGCCGCGCGCGGCGCGGTTCATCACCCGGTTCATGGCGCGCTTCTGCACCCGGTGCAGGCCCGGGGTGTCGACCAGCACCAGCTGCCCTTCCGGGAAGCTGGCAATGCCGAGCAGCCGGTGCCGCGTGGTCTGCGGCCGGTTGGACACGATGCTGACCTTGGCGCCCACCAGGGCGTTGGTCAGGGTGGATTTGCCGACATTGGGGCGGCCGATGACCGCCACGCTGCCGCAATGATGGGGGGTTGCTTCGCTCACTTGGAATCCAGTTGCTCGAGGGCGGCCGCAGCCGCCTGTTGTTCGGCCAGCCGTCGCGAGGCACCTTCGCCTTCGGTGCTGACAGCGGGATCGGCTACGCCGCAGCGTACCCGGAAGGTCTTGGCATGGTCGTCACCCGACTCTGACAACAGCTCATACAGCGGCAGGGTCTTCTGTCGGGCCTGCAGCCATTCCTGCAGGCGGGTCTTGGGGTCTTTCTCGGGCTTGCCGGTGGCCGGCAGCGCCTCCATCGAGGGGCCGAACCACGGCAGGACCACCTGCTGGCAGGCCGCGAAGCCGGCATCCAGGTAGATCGCCGCCACCACCGCCTCCAGGGCGTCGGCCAGGATCGAGTCGCGGCGGTGGCCGCCGGTCTTCATCTCACCGGGGCCCAGGATCAGCCGGTCACCCAGCTCCAGGGTACGGGCGATCACCGCCAGTGCGCCTTCACGCACCAGTTCGGCGCGGGCCCGGGTCAGCGCGCCCTCGTCGGCCTTGGGCCAGCGCAGGTACAGCGCCTGGGCCACCATCATGTTGACGATGCTGTCGCCGAGGAATTCCAGCCGCTCGTTGTTGGGCGCGCCGGCACTGCGATGCGTCAGGGCCTGCTGCAGCAGGCCCGGATCCTGGAAGGGGTGACCGATGCGGTCACCGCGTTGGAAGGTCTTAGTCGACACCGTTGAGGGTCAATTCCTGGTTCGTATCAAATTTGCCAACCACGTCCAGGTTGCCGATCAGCTCGCGGCGCACTTCGTAGTTGACCTTCATGTTCCAGCCGCCGTCGATGCGGTCGAACTTCACGTTGGTCGGCTTCACGTTTTCCGAGTAGCTGATGTCCAGCCGGCGGAAGAACAGGTCCTGCACGCGGGCCGGCTCCATGTTGCCCACGCCCGGCTCCTTGGCCAGGCCCTTGAGCGCCGAGCGCACCGAGTAGTATTCCTGGTACATCGGGAACAGCTTCATGCCGATGTACAGGAAGAAGGCCAGTACGATCAGCACCGCCAGGAACGAGGTCAAGGTCAAGCCACGCTGCGTTTTCATCGTCTTCATTGCGATCTCCCCAGATACGCCTGTGCCATGGATCAATTGATGCCCGTGCCGATCCGCGACGGCTCGAAACCGTCCTTGCAGAACATGCCCGAGCAGTTCAGCCAGATCAGGAAGGCCTTGCCGCGGAGATTCTCCTCCGGCAGCAGGCCCCAGAAGCGGCCATCATCGCTGTTGTCGCGGTTGTCGCCCATCACCAGGTACTTGCCGGCCGGCACGGTCCACTGGCCTTCGCCACGCGGATAGTCGGTCTCCAGCACGGTATGGGTACGGCCGGGCAGGTGCTCGACCAGCAGCGAGCTGCCCTCGCCCTGGCCCAGATGGCCGGCGTACAGGCCCTTGTTGTCGTACTTGACCGGCTGGCCGTTGAGGATCAGGCCGTTGCCCTGGAACACGATCTGGTCGCCCGGCACGCCGATCACGCGCTTGATGAAGTTCTCGCCCTTGGCCGGATCGCTGTCCGAATGGCCCGGGAAGTGGAACACCACCACGTCGCCGCGCCTGGGCTCGCCCAGCGGCACGATCTTGGCGTTGTTGAGCGGCAGGCGCAGGCCGTAGGCGAACTTGTTGACCAGGATGAAGTCGCCGATCAGCAGGTTGGGCATCATCGAGCTGGACGGGATCTTGTACGGCTCGGCGATGAAGCTGCGCACCACCAGCACGATCGCCAGCACCGGGAAGAACGCCCGGGCGTAATCCACCAGCACCGGCTCGGTGTCCAGCAGCGAGGCGCGCGCGGCGCGGCGCTTGGCGAAGTACAGCCGGTCGGCCAGCAGGACCAGGCCCGAGCCCAGCGTGAGTACGACCAGGAGGATCTCAAACAATTTCATGCAGTGTCCTTGGGAACGGTTGCAGCGGTGCGGCGGGCCGTCCTGCACGCCCGGCGGCACCAGGGCGGTGCCGCGCGGCGCCGGAGACGACCCTCCGGCCTTACTTGTCCATCTGCAGCACGGCCAGGAAGGCTTCCTGCGGGATTTCCACGCGGCCGACCTGCTTCATGCGCTTCTTGCCTTCCTTCTGCTTCTCGAGCAACTTCTTCTTGCGCGAAACGTCGCCACCATAGCATTTGGCCAGCACGTTCTTGCGCATGGCCTTGACCGTGGTGCGCGAGATGATCTGCGAGCCCACCGCGGCCTGGATGGCCACGTCGAACTGCTGGCGCGGGATCAGCTCCTTCATCTTCTCGCAGAGCTCGCGACCGCGACGGTCGGCGTGGCTGCGGTGGACGATCAGCGACAGCGCATCGACCTTGTCGCCGTTGATCAGCACGTCCACGCGGACGAACGGACCGGCATCGAAGCGCACGAAGTGGTAGTCCAGCGAGGCGTAGCCGCGGCTGACCGACTTGAGCTTGTCGAAGAAGTCCAGCACCACCTCGGCCATCGGCAGCTCGTAGCTGATCTGCACCTGGCTGCCGAGGTAGTTGATGCCGATCTGGCTGCCGCGCTTTTCTTCACACAGCTTGATGATGTTGCCGATGTACTCCTCGGGGGTGAGCACGTTGGCGCGGATGATCGGCTCGCGGATCTCCTGCACATGGTTGACCGGCGGCAACTTGGCCGGGTTGTCCATGTTGATGATCGTGCCGTCGGTCTTGAGCACTTCATAGACCACCGTCGGCGCGGTGCTGATCAGGTCCAGGTTGTACTCGCGCTCCAGGCGCTCCTGCACGATTTCCATGTGCAGCATGCCCAGGAAGCCGCAGCGGAAGCCGAAGCCCATGGCCTCGGAGCTTTCCGGCTCGAAGCGCAGGGCGGCATCGTTCAGGCGCAGCTTGTCCAGCGCTTCGCGCAGGTCCGGGTAGTCTTCGGCGTCGACCGGGAACAGGCCGGCGAACACGCGCGGCTGCATTTCCTGGAAGCCCGGCAGCGGCTTGGGCGCCGGATCGGCGGCCAGGGTCAGGGTGTCGCCGACCGGCGCGCCGTGCACGTCCTTGATGCTGGCGGTGACCCAGCCCACCTCACCGGCCCGCAGCGCCGGCAGCACCTTGCGCTTGGGGGTGAACACGCCGACGTTGTCGACCTGGTGGGTGCGGCCGGTGGACATCACCTGCAGCTTGTCGCCGGCCTTGATCTGGCCCTGCATCACGCGCACCAGCGAGACCACGCCCAGGTAGTTGTCGAACCACGAGTCGATGATCAGCGCCTGCAGCTTGTCGGTATCGCGCGGCACCGGCGGCGGGATGCGATGCACGATCGCCTCCAGCACGTCGACCACGTTCAGGCCGGTCTTGGCGCTGACCGGGACCGCGTCGGTGGCGTCGATACCGATCACGGCCTCGATCTCGGCCTTGGCGCGCTCGATGTCGGCGGTGGGCAGGTCGATCTTGTTGATCACCGGCACCACTTCCAGGCCCTGCTCGACCGCGGTGTAGCAGTTGGCGACCGACTGCGCTTCCACGCCCTGGGCCGCATCGACCACCAGCAGCGCGCCTTCGCAGGCCGCCAGCGAGCGGCTGACTTCATAGGAGAAGTCGACGTGCCCGGGGGTGTCGATGAAGTTCAGGTGGTAGGTCTGCCCATCCTTGGCCACGTACGGCAGCGAGACCGACTGGGCCTTGATGGTGATGCCACGCTCGCGCTCGATCGGGTTCGAGTCGAGCACCTGCGCCTCCATTTCGCGGGCCTGGAGGCCGCCGCAAAGCTGGATGATGCGATCGGCCAGCGTGGACTTGCCGTGGTCGACGTGGGCGATGATGGAGAAGTTGCGGATGTTCCGCATCGAATCAGAAGACATAGGTGGCGGCGGCGCGTCGCGTCGTCAGGATGACTGCGCATTATCGCATGGCCGGCCCGGTCCCGCGTGCCGGCACCGCGATTGGCGCGATTGGCGCGCCAGAAACGACCGGGCCCGCCGAAGCGGGCCCGGAAACGTAGACAGGACGGGCGTGTTACCCGGCCTTGACCGCCACGAAGGCGCTGTTGCCGGCACTGGTACGGACCAGCAGCATGATCACATCGCCCTTTTTATACGGGGACAGCGCGCGGTCCAGTGCCGCCACGCTGCCCACCGGGGTCCGGCCGACCTGCATGATCACCATGCCCGGGGCCAGCGCCGCGTCGCGGGCCGAGGCGCCGTTGACCCGGGTGATGCGCACGCCCTCGCCCGGATCCAGCCCCAGCTGCTTGCGCTGGGCCGCGTTCAGGTCGCTGATCTCCAGCCCCAGCAGCGCATTGCTGCCGGTCTGCGGCTTGCCGTCCTCGGCAACGGCGGGGCGGCTGTTGCCGCGCTCGGCATCCTCGGCCAGCTCGGTCAGCACCGCGGTCAGCTCACGTTCCTTGCCATCGCGCACGATGCCAACGCGCACCTTGCTGCCCGGCGCCAGTGCGCCGATGGCCGGCGGCAGGTCGGACCAGCTGTTGATCGGGCTGCCGTTGACCGAGCGCACCACGTCGCCGATCTCCATGCCGGCCTTGTCCGCGGCGCTGCCGGGCAGCACCTTGTTGACCAGTGCGCCGCGGCTGTCGGGCAGGCCCAGGCCCTGCGCCTTCAGCCCGTCCAGCTGCTCCACCTGCGCGCCGAGCTGGCCGCGGCTGACCCGGCCGGACGTCTTGATCTGCTCGACCGCGCCCATGGCCAGGTCGATCGGGATCGCGAAGCTGATGCCCATGTACCCGCCGGACGCGGAGAAGATCTGCGAATTGATGCCGACCACCTCGCCGCGGGTGTTGAGCAGCGGACCGCCCGAATTGCCCTGGTTGATGGCCACGTCGGTCTGGATGAACGGCACGTAGCGCTGGTCGGGCCCGCCGGTGCTGCGGCCGACGGCGCTGACCACGCCGGCGGTGACCGAGTGGTCCAGGCCGAACGGCGAGCCGATCGCGACCACCCACTGGCCCGGCTTGAGCGTGTTGGAATCGCCCACCCGCACCGTGGGCAGATTCCTGCCGTCGATCTTGAGCAGGGCCACGTCGTACTGCTGGTCACTGCCGATCACCTTGGCGGTGAACTCACGACGATCGCCCAGCTTGACCTTCACTTCGCTGGCATCGGCGACCACGTGGTAGTTGGTGAGCACGTAACCGTCGGCGGAGATGATGAAGCCCGAGCCCATGCCGCGGCCCTGGATGCGCGGGCTGTCGTCCTGGCCGCCGGGGCCCTGCCCGGGCATCTGGAAGTCCGGGCCGAAGAAGCGCCGGAAGAACTCGGGCATGTCATCGTCGCCCCCCGGGCCCATGCCACGGGCCTGGCGGTTGCTGCGCACGATGGTGGTTTCCACGTTGACCACGCCGGGGCCGACCTGTTCCACCAGGTTGGTGAAGTCCGGCAGGCCGCTGACCAACTGCGGGGCGGGCGCGCGCGGGGCCGCGGCGGCGGGGGCGGCCACGGGCGCGGCAGGTGCCGGCGCCTGGGCGCAGGCCATCAACGGCAGGGTGAGGGCCAGCAGGGTCATGGCCTGGCTACGCATGCGGGGAGTCATCGGACGTCAGCCTCCGGGTCGGGACGTGGGGAAAGCGGGCGCGTTCCGGCCAGGCGGCCGGACGCGGGAGATGCAGCAACGGGCGCGACGATCGGGATCAGTCGCGATGCCGGCGCGCGGCGGGGACGGTCGGTTCGACCTCCTGCAGGCGCGGCTCGAAGGGGTAGAACGCGGCCTGCGGCTCCTGCGCGGAGAAGCTGGCATTGAGTGCGCCGCCGGTGGCCGGGGCCAGGGTCGAGCGGGGCCACGGCTTGGCCTGCAGGCTGGCAACGTCACCGAACGGCAACTGGCGACCATTGCTGGGGGCGGTGGCCAGGCTCGGGGCCAGCGGCACCTGGCTGGCCAGGGCGCGCTGCGGCTCGGCGGTGCGCTCGGCCACAGATCGGAAGAGCG
>DJBL01000059.1 GCA_002435595.1 Stenotrophomonas maltophilia | reverse complement strand
CCGTGTCCGGGGCAGGGGGGGCAGCGGGCGCCGGCGCCGGTGCGCTGGTCGCGGCCGTCGGCATGGCGGTGGCCTGCCGGTCCAGTCGCGAGGTCAGGTAGCCCATGCCCACCAGCAGGCCCAGGGTCAGCGAACCCAGCGCGGCGATGGAAATGCGTCGGATCGCCTCGCGCCGGGCGGCATTGTTCACCCGTGCCTCCATGTCGCCGGGCAGGTAAGGCTGCAGCAGCGGCCACAGCAGGTGGCCATCCAGCACTTCCACGCCCTGCTTCTCGGCAGCCACGCGGCCATCGCGCTCGACCATGCCTTCGGTGATCAGGATGCCACCGCGCGCGCCGGCCAGCCGCGCGGCGGCCCCCAGCTCGTTCACCGCCGCCGTGCCGATCCGGTAGGCGCGGCCGTGCTTGCACGACAACAGCCAGCGGTGCTGGTCGTCATGCATGAGGAAATCGCTGCGCGGTTCGCGGCTGTCATCCACTTCCCCGGGCACATCCTGCAGCCCGCGCTGCTCGCGCATGGCGCGGCGCACGATCTCGGAAAAGTCGCGCCAATGCATGCCTGCCAGGGCATTGAGGCCCAGCCGGGTCTCCTTGCGGCGGCGCTTGACCAGCCAGAACCAGGCGGCGCAGAGCGTCCAGACGATGAGGGCCAACAGTAAAGCGAGAATCCAGGAGAACATGAGGCGCTAGGGTTGAACGCGGGGGTGCGATTGACAGTTTATATGCGCTCGCCGGGCTCTGCGGAGCTTCGTCGAGGCAGCTCGGCGGGTCCCGCGTGCGCGGCCGGTGACGCATGTCTCACTTTGGCCGGAGGCAGGCACAAAAAACCCGCCAATCCATAGCCGTGAGGGGAGGGAACAAACGGCGCAGAAGCGATTGGCGGGTCGAGACCGATTGTCAACAAAGCTGTGCTGCTTTGCAACAATCGGTGCGGCGCGAGCCGGGGCCAGGGCTCAGGCCCCGCCCGGCCCCTGATGGCTGCCCGGTGCCGGGTCGGCGTTGGGCGAGGCGTTGCGGGCTTCGGCCCGGTTGACCCGTGCGTTGAGGGCGTCGATCCGTGCATTGAGCGCGGCCACGTCCTCGGCGGTGGGGATGTGCAGGCGCTTGAGCACGCCCTGGACGCGGTCGTCGAAGGCCTTCTCGACCTTGTCCCACGTGCCGGCGGCCTTTTCGCGGGCCTCGCCGAGCTGCTCTTCCACATTGTCGCGCCAGCGCGGCGTGTCGCCGGCCTGTTCGCGGTTGCGGGCCTCGATGGTTTCGCCTTCCTTGACCAGGGTGTCGAAGAAGCGGCTGCCCTCGGCCTGGGCGCGTCCAAACGCACCCAGACCGGCCAGCCACACCTGCTGGGCCGAACCGGTCAGCCGGCGCGAGAAGCGCTCGGCCTGTTCCTGCAGCGAGGGCTTGTCGCCGGGGCTGCGTGTATCGCGATCGTCGAAGTCGTCGTGTGAGGTCATGGGGCGATCCTGTGGGTGGACACCCCGGATGCTAATCAGCGCCGGCTTTGCACGATGTGATGGTGCGCAACCGGTCGCGCCGGTGGCCGCACGCGCCCGCTCAGCCCAGCTTTTCCTGCAGCACGCGCTGGATCTCGCTTTCGACCATGCCCTTCATCGCCGACAGCAGGAAGCCCAGCTTGGCCGTCACCCGGACCGCACCCGGCTGCAGTTCGATCGCACCGTCGACGCCGGAGCCATTGAAATTCAGTACGTCGCCCACCCAGCTGCTCTGCAGCCCGAAGCGCTCGGAGAGCTTGGCCGCCACATCTTCGATCGCCTGGCGCGCGCCGTCGGCGGGCAGGGCATGGGCGTGGCGGATATCGATGTTGGACATGAAGGGCTCCTGGCGGGCCGCAGCGGGGAAAGGGCGTGCATTGTGCGCATCCTGACGCCCAACTCCAAGGTCTGCGTCACACTTCTTCTTCGATGACATCCAACCTGCTAGGCTTTCGCCGCGTGCAGAACCTGCTAGTTCACTTCACCCATCGCCAACACCCCGACCAGCCGCTCCGGCCCGGGGTGCAACGTATCGTGCGTCATGCATCGGGCAGCGTCCGGCTCGGCGGCGATGCCGTGGGCACCTTGCTGCTGGCGCAGTTCTGCCTGGACGACCGCGGCCTCTGGCTGCAGGTGGCCAACGGCATCCGTGGCATCCACGTCAACGGTCGCCCGGTGCGGCGCATGGCCCTGCTGCGCGCGGGCGATGCGGTCTATGCCGATGGCGTGGAGATGGTGGTCCAGGGCGAATGCGAGGCACTGGGCCAGGCCCCGGCACGCAGCGACGAGGGCAGCGACGAGCAACGCCTGCTGCGCGGCCTGGGCGGCCAGCATCACGGCCGCAGCTACACCCTGGATCGGCCGCGTCTGATCGGCAGCAGTGCCGAGGCCGACATCGTCATCGACGACCCGGCCTTCGCCGCCCAGCACGCGCGCCTGGAACTGCACGGCGACCGCGTCCTGCTGCGCGACCTCGGCGCGGGCGAGTCCACCCGGGTCAATGGCGTGGCGGTCCGTCATTGCTGGCTGCAGCCAGGGGACCAGCTGGTTTTCGACACCCAGCACCGTTTCGTGCTGGAAGTGCCGCACGATGGCCGCAAGCGCATCATCAGCGAGGACGAGGACGACCTGCTCGACCTGCCATCGCCCAGCACCGCGCCGGTAAAGCCCCCGCGCGTGAGCCGCTGGCCCTGGCTGCTGGCCAGCGCGCTGCTGCTGGCGGCGGTGATCAGCGGCCTGCTGTGGTTCGGCGCGCGGTAACGACCATCGCATCCGCGCTGGCGCCGCATGATGTGCTGCGCAGAGCCTGCGAGAGGTTTCCTTCCCGCCCTGCGCTTCGCCACGTCTGCCTCCAGGGGTTCATGAGATTGCCGGCCCGCGGCCGGCACTGCCGGTGGGCGCCGGGCCAGGGTGCGTGTTCATCGCGATAGATTCGTTTGCAACCAAATTCGCCTTGTCCCGCAAGGCCTAAAGCCTGGTGCGCTGCGGCATACTAGGGGTCTTGCCCCATAGGTGTGACATGACGCGCGCGTTCAATTTCAGTGCCGGCCCTGCAACCCTGCCGGAATCGGTCCTGCGCAAGGCGCAGGAAGAGATGTTGGAATGGAACGGCGCGGGTGCCTCCATTGTCGAGATGAGCCACCGCGGCCCGGAGTTCATGGCCGTTGCCGCCCAGGCCGATGCCGACCTGCGCCGCCTGATCGGCATCCCCGACGACTACGCCGTGCTGTTCCTGGCCGGTGGCGCCACCACCCAGCAGGCGCTGCTCGCGCTCAACTTCGCCCAGCCCGGCCAGACCGTGGACTACGTGCTCACCGGGCACTGGGGCAAGACCGCGATCAAGCAGGTCAAGCCCTACGTCAACGTCAACATCGCCGCCAGCAGCGAAGCCGACGGCTTCCATGACATCCCCGCGCGCGCCAGCTGGCAGCTCTCCGCCGATGCCGCCTACGTGCACATCACCGCCAACGAGACCATCCATGGCGTGGAGTTCGGCCAGACCCCCGATGTCGGCAGCGTGCCGCTGTTCGCCGATTTCAGCTCCTCCATTGCCAGCGAACCGCTGGATGTAAGCAGGTATGGGCTTATCTACGCCGGTGCGCAGAAGAACCTCGGGCCGGTCGGCGTATCGGTGGTGATCGTGCGCCGCGACCTGCTCGAGCGCAGCGGCCAGCCGCGCGCGGACATCTTCGATTACCGCTCGCACGTGGCCCGCGACTCCATGCTCAACACCCCGCCCACCTGGAACTGGTACCTGGCCGGGCTGGTGTTCCAGTGGATGCTGGCCGAAGGCGGGGTGGACGCGTTCGCCCGCCGCAACGCGGCCAAGGCCGCCCTGGTCTACGGCGCCATCGACGGCTCCGGCGGTTTCTACCGCAACCAGGTGGTCCCGGCGGCCCGCTCGCGCATGAACATCCCGTTCTTCCTGCCCGATGACACCCTCAACGCGCGGTTCGTCAGCGAGTCCAAGGCCGCCGGCCTGCTCGCGCTGAAGGGCCACGCCGCGGTTGGTGGCATCCGTGCGTCGCTGTACAACGCCATGCCGGTGGAGGGCGCGCAGGCGCTGGCCGCCTTCATGGCCGATTTCCAGCAGCGCCACGGCTGAGTCCTTCGTTTCGACCGGGGCGCCCGCCGCCCCACTGCACCTGGAAACCCTGATGGCCAAACAACCCGCCAAGCCCACGCCCAAGGCCCGCGCCGCCAAGCCGGCCGCGACCGCCAAGCCTGCCAAGGCCGTCGGCGCCAAGCCCAAGGCCGATGCCGCGCTGCCGGCGCCGGTGCTGTCCGATGTACGCGCCAAGATCGACCACATCGACCGCAGCATCCAGGCACTGATCGCCGAGCGCGCCAACTTTGCCCACCAGGTCGGCAAGGCCAAGGGCAAGCTCGCCGCCGCCGTGGATTACTACCGCCCCGAGCGCGAGGCCCAGGTGCTGCGCATGGTGGTGGACCGCAACGAAGGCCCGCTCAGCGATGAAGTGCTGGTCCACGTCTACCGCGAAATCATGTCCGCCTGCCTGGCCCAGCAGGAGCCGCTGAAGATCGGCTACCTCGGCCCGGAAGGCACCTTCAGCCAGCAGGCCGTGCTCAAGCACTTCGGCCGCTCGGCGCTGGGCCTGCCGCTGGCCAGCATCGAAGAAGTGTTCCAGGAAGTGGAAGCGGGCAACGCCGATTTCGGCGTGGTGCCGGTGGAGAACTCGGGGCAGGGCACCATCCAGATCACCCTGGACATGTTCCTCACCTCCAACCTGAAGATCTGCGGCGAAGTGGAACTGCGCGTGCAGCAGTACCTGATGTCGCGCAGTGGCCGGCTCGAAGATGTCGAGCGCGTGTATGGCCACCCGCAGTCGTTCATGCAGACCTCCTCGTGGCTGCGCGCCAACCTGCCCAAGGCCGAGAAGATCCCGGTCTCCAGCAACGCCGAAGGTGCCCGCCGTGCGCGCAACGCCGATGACGCGGCCGCCATCGGCGGCGAGAGCGCCGGGCACGTGTACGGCCTGAAGAAGGTGGTGACCAAGCCGATCCAGAACGATGCCGACAACACCACCCGCTTCCTGGTCATCGGCCGCAACATCTTCCCCACCTCCGGGCATGACCGCACCTCGGTGCTGGTGTTCATCCACGACAAGCCCGGTGCGCTGTTCGACGTGCTCAGCCCGTTCGCGCGCCACGGCATCAGCATGAACCGCATCGAATCGCGGCCCTCGCACAACGCCAAGTGGGAATACGGCTTCTTCATCGACCTGGCCGGCCACGTCGAGGACCCGGCCATGCAGGCCGCGCTGGCCGAACTCAAGGCCCACTCGGCACAGATCAAGATCCTCGGCTCCTATCCGGTCGCCGTGCCCTGATCGCTCCGGCGCAGCGGCGTCCCCGCGCTGCGCCTTCTCCCCGCACTCCGCTGCATCGCCGCCGCCGCGGCCGCCTGACAGGAAATTCGATGACCGCAACGCCGTACTGGATCGCCCACAAGGGCCAGCCCCTGCAGGGCAGCCTGACCATTCCCGGTGACAAATCCGTCTCGCACCGCTCGGTGATGTTTGCCGCGCTGGCCGACGGCGTCTCGCGCATCGATGGCTTCCTGGAAGGCGAGGACACCCGCGCCACCGCTGCCATCTTCAGCCAGATGGGCGTGCGCATCGAGACCCCGTCGCCGTCGCAGCGCATCGTGCACGGCGTCGGCGTGGATGGCCTGCAGGCACCGTCGGCGCCGCTGGACTGCGGCAATGCCGGCACCGGCATGCGCCTGCTGGCCGGCCTGCTCGCCGCCCAGCCGTTCGACAGCGTCATGGTCGGCGACGAATCGCTCTCGCGCCGCCCGATGCGCCGGGTCACCGGCCCGCTGGCGCAGATGGGCGCGAAGATCGACACCGAAGCCGACGGCACTCCGCCACTGCGCGTGCACGGCGGCCAGTCGCTCACCGGCATCGACTTCGCTTCGCCGGTGGCCAGCGCCCAGGTCAAATCGGCCGTGCTGCTGGCCGGCCTGTATGCCGAGGGCGAGACCTCGGTGAGCGAGCCGCACCCCACCCGCGATTACAGCGAGCGCATGCTGCGCGCGTTCGGCGTGGACATCGCGTTCTCGCCGGGCAAGGCCCGCCTGCGCGGTGGCCAGCGCCTGCGCGCTACCGACATCGTGGTGCCGGCCGACTTCTCCTCGGCCGCGTTCTTCCTGGTGGCTGCCAGCATCATCCCCGGGTCGGAGCTGCGCCTGCGGGCGGTGGGGCTCAACCCGCGCCGCACCGGCCTGCTGGCCGCGCTGCGGCTGATGGGCGCGGATATCACCGAGGAAAACCACGCCGAGCAGGGCGGCGAAGCGGTGGCCGACCTGGTGGTGCGCCACGCCCCGCTGCACGGCGCGCACATCCCCGAGGCCCTGGTGCCGGACATGATCGACGAGTTCCCCGCGCTGTTCGTGGCCGCCGCCGCCGCGCAGGGCAACACCGTGGTGCGCGGCGCGGCCGAACTGCGGGTAAAGGAATCCGACCGCCTGGCCGCGATGGCCACCGGCCTGCGCACCTTGGGCGTGCAGGTGGATGAAACCGACGACGGCGCCACCATCCACGGCGGCGCCGTGCTCGGCAGCGGCACCATCGAAAGCCACGGCGATCATCGCATCGCGATGGCGTTTGCCATCGCCGGGCAGCTCAGCAGCGGCCAGGTGCGGGTCAACGACATCGCCAACGTGGCCACCTCGTTCCCCGATTTCGATGGCCTGGCCACCGGCGCCGGGTTTGGGCTGCGCCAGGGCTGAGCAGTCGCGCGGGCCGCGCGTTGCCCGGCATGGCCGGGACAAAAAAAGGGAGGCCAATGGCCTCCCTTTTCGTTACGCGTCTGCTGCTGCCAGGTTAGCGCTCGGTGCGGAAATCCACCGGCACGCGTACCACGCTGGCCACGGCACGGCCGTTGTGCATGGCCGGCTCGAACTTCCAGTCACGCACGGTGTTGAGCACGGCGCGATCCAGGTCGCGATCACGCGAGCCCACACGCTGCACGATATTGGCATCGGTCACCTGGCCGCGCGGGTCCACATTCAAGCTGGCCACCACGCTGCCCTGCACGCCATTACGCAGCGCCGAGGCCGGGTAGGACGGCTTGGCGTTGCTGGCCAGCGGGCGGGCATCGCGGTTGCGTGCCACCGGGGCGGCCTTGCGCTGGCTGGTATTGGCCGGCGCCACCTGGCGTGCCGCCGGGGCCGGGGCCGTGTTTGCCACCGGCGTTTCGGTGGCCGGCAGCATGCGCTCGCCAACCGGCGCGGTGGTGGTGTCATTGGGGTTGGCATAACGCAGCCAGACCAGCGCAGCGGCGAACATCGCCACGATCAGCGCCATCCACAACCACGGCGAGGTGCCGCGGCGGGCGGGTTCATCGGTGACGTCGCGCTGATGCTGCGGCGAAGCGTGCATGTCGTGGGCATGGGTAACACTCATGGCAGACTCCTGGTGTCGAGGTGACACCCGCAGTCTTGCCCGTGCGCGGTTGCCGGTGTGTCAGCGCAACGTCAACGCGGCGACTGCATTGCCGGCGAGGTTCAGTTTGATGAGTCCTCGCCTAACACACGCCGTGAGGAGCAGGCGAAGCGCGCGTTATTGCGGCTTGAAGTCGAACGGCACTTCAATGCTGCCCGGCACCGGCTGACCGTTGCTCTGCGCCGGCTGGAAGCGCCAGCGCCGCACCGCATCGGAGGCGGCCCGATCAAGATCGCGTGAACCGCTGCGCTGGATCACCGTGACGTTGGACGGATACCCGGTGGCATCCACGTCCACGCGCACCACCACGCTGCCCGCGTCACCCCGGCGCAGGGCCGCGCGCGGATACTCCGGCGGCGGCGACTGATCGGCGATCGGCTGCGGGCGGTCGCGGTTC
>DJBL01000019.1 GCA_002435595.1 Stenotrophomonas maltophilia | reverse complement strand
GCCGCCGTTGGCCGCGCCGCCGCTGGCCGAACCGCTCGCCACTGGCCTGCAGGCCGGGCTGGCTCCGCTGCTGCAGTTGCTTGGCGATTCACACCAGCAGCAGGTGCGCACCGGAGAAACCCTGGCGCTGTTGGCCGGGTGGGTGCGCCAGCAGATGGAGAACGGGCCTGCGCCGCGGGTCGGGGCGCGTCCCCGACGTGCCGCCACCCCGGAGGAGCGCGCCCTCGATGAAGCACTGATGCGGCACTTCTATGGCGAATCCAGCCTGCCGCCGCGGTGGGAGCGCGGCGAAGGCGATGCGCCTGCATGACCGCGTCTGCGCTGCCGGCACCGCCGACCACGCTCGCCGCCGACGCGGCCGCGCTGTCGCGGTATGGCGAGGTGCTGTTGCAGGCGATGACACTGCCCGCGCCGGGCGACGGGGTGTACGACGGTGATCCGCGCAGCGCCCTGGTCCAGGCGCTGTCCCGGCTCGCGCTGGCACTGCAGGCCGATGACCCGGCGCGGTTGCGCCGGCAGACCGGCTGGTGGGGGCGGCTGCTCGGGCGCGACGTGGAGCGCCAGGCCGACGCCGAGGCGCTGCAGGCGCAATGCGGCGTCCTGCTGCTCAACGCACAGGCGCATGCGCACCGGCTTGGCGCGGCGCTGACGGCCGGCGCGCACGTGGCCGCGGGCGAACTGCACGCCGCGCAGGCGTTGGAGCAATGGGCCGAGGCGGGCCATGCGCTGTTGGCCGGGCTGCCCGCGGACGCGCAGCCGGTGTTGCAGCAGCGCGTCTCCCACCTGCGTACGCTGGCCGCGCTCAAGCGCGTCCAGGCCGGCCAGACGCAGCTGCTGCAGGCCCAGGACAGCGCGCTGCTGGACCACGTCCAGCGCATCGCCGCGGTGTTGGTGCCGGCATGGCAGCAGGCCCTCCGCGCCCGCAGCACCGGCGCGCATGCACGGCAGAACGACCAGGCCGCCCAGCTGCTGGCCCAGATCCGCGCCGAGCTCGCCTCGGCACAGGCTAGACTCCCTTGAACACACCGCCCCGTGCCGGCGCGCCGGCCACCTTCCAGAATGGAGAATCACCCATGACCCAGGACTCCCAGTCGAACGCGCCGCTTCCGGTGGCGGTCAGCGTGGATGTCATCGATGACGGTGCGCTGCAGGCGCTGGGGCTGGGCCGTGACGACCTGCCCAGGATCGACGAGATCGGACGTGGGCTGGAGGACATCCGTCCGGGCAACCTGCAGGTGTTCGGGCGCGATGCTGCGGCCAAGACTGCCGCCTTCTCCAGTCAGTTGCTTGACCAGGTGCGCAACCGCGACCTCGACGCCAGTGGCGACAAACTCGGCGAAGTGGTGCGCATCGCGCGCTCGCTCAAGCTGGACGGCCTGGCCGAACGTTCCCGGGTGCCGGTGATCGGTGGGCTGATCGACAAGCTGCGCGCCTCCAAGGGCGAACTGGTCCAGAAGTTCAGCGACACCAACCGCCAGATCGAGCAGTTGATGGGCGACGTGGGCAGCCAGCAGACCCTGATGGGCCAGCGCGTGGTCGAGTTCGACCGCATGCACGACATCGTCCGCGAGGAACGTCACGCGCTCGGCCTGCACATCGCCGCCGGCAAGCGCCGGCTCGCCTCGCTGCGCAGCGAGCACCTGGCCGGGCAGGGCACCGAGGACCCGCAGCAGCGCATCCGCCAGGGCGAACTGGACAATGCCATCCGCCTGCTCGACAAGCGCGTCGGCGACCTGGTGGTCATGCAGCACGCGGCCGACCAGTCGCTGCCGATGATCCGCCTGATCCAGGCCAACGCGATCCTGCTCATCGAAAAATTCAACACCGTCCGCGACATCACCATCCCGTCGTGGAAGCGCCAGTTCGCCATCCAGCTCTCGCTGAGCGAGCAGAAGAACGCGGTGGCGCTGTCCAACGCGATTGACGATGCCACCAACGACCTGATGCGGCGCAATGCCGACCTCCTGCGCCAGACCACGGTGGACACCGCCAAGGCCAACCAGCGCGCCGTCATCGACGTGGCCACCCTGCGCCACGTCCACGAACAGCTCATCGCCACCGTCGAGGAAGTGCGCACCATCCACCGCGACGGCATGCAGCAGCGCCAGCAGGCCGAAGTGGAACTGGCCCGCCTGCGCGAAGAAGTCCAGCAACGCCTCGCCGCCCCCACCACCTGAATCCAGCCGCGCCTGGAAGCGGCGTGGATCGACACGCACACATATGCGCGTAGATCCACGCCACGCGTGGATGCTCTCCCGCGACCCCAACCAACCCGCATCCGTAGATCCACGCCACGCGTGGATGCTCTCCCAGGACCCCAACCAACCCGCACCCGTAGACCCACGCCACGCGTGGATGCTCTCCCGCGACCCCAACCAACCAGCACCCGTAGATCCACGCCACGCGTGGATGCTCTCCCGCCCGACAGTGCCCCAGTCACCCACGCGCCACGCAGTAAACGGCCGATACACCGCCATCGCGGGAAAACAGAACATCCCCCCATGGCCAGTCCACGCCTCCGCTACGGTCGCCAATCGCATCCGGGTTCGGTCTACCTGCTCACCATCGTGGTGGCCGGGCGCCGCCGCCTGTTCCTGGATCCCGCCAACGTCGCCGTGATGGTGGAATCCCTGCGCTACGTCGAGCGCAGCGGATACAGCTTCAGCCTGGCCTGGGTGGTCATGCCCGATCACGTCCACTGGCTGATGGAACTGCGGCGCATCGCGCTGCCCGCTTGCATGGCGCTGCTGAAATCGCGCAGCAGCAGGCTGCTCAACCGAACATTGAAACGGCAGGGGCAGCTGTGGCAGCACGGGTATCACGACCATGCATTGCGCAACGACGAATCGCTCCTCCACGCCGCCCGCTACGTCATCGCCAATCCCGTGCGTGCGGGTCTGAGCGCCGCGATCGGCGACTACCCTCACGCCTGGAGCCGATGGCCGTAGATCCACGCCATGCGTGGATGCTTTCCTCACCCGCGTACGGCATCCACGCATGGCGTGGATCTACGGGCTTTTGCGTCTGTGGGGGTTCCGCGGAAAGGCATCCACGCATGGCGTGGATCTACGGGCTTTTGCGTGTGTGGGGGTTCCGTGGAAGGGCATCCACGCATGGCGTGGATCTACGGGCTTTTGCGTCTGCGGGGGGGCCGTGGAAAGGCATCCACGCATGGCGTGGATCTACGGGCATTTGCGTGTGTGGGGGTTCCGTGGAAAGGCATCCACGCATGGCGTGGATCTACGGGTATTTGCGTGTGTGGGGATCCGTGGAAAGGCATCCACGCATGG